>JASFQO010000440.1:0-3279 GCA_050115405.1 Bacillota bacterium | reverse complement strand
CATGATGATAATATATATTACAGAAACAACATAAAGGAGTGATTAAAATGAGATTGAGGGGTTTTAAAATTATTTTTTCTGTAATGTTTATGTTAGTTATGTTGGGGGCACCGGTGCTGGCGACGGCTCCGGAAATTTCAGTGAATCAAGCGGCTGATATTATCTGGGTATTAGTAACAGCTTTTTTGGTTTTCTTTATGCAGCCGGGGTTCGCAATGGTGGAAGCCGGTTTTACCCGGGCCAAAAACGCCGGAAACATTATTATGAAAAACCTGATGGATTTTTCCATTGGTTCCGTTGCTTATTGGGCAATCGGGTTTTCCTTGATGTTCGGCGTCGGTAGTTTTATCGGGAAAGCACCGTTATTAATGGGTGGTGATTTTACGCATCTGGGCTTGAATATCCCGTTGCCGGTATTTATGCTCTTTCAGACGGTTTTTGCCGCGACTGCCGCCACAATCGTCTCGGGAGCAATGGCGGAACGGACGAAATTTGTGAGTTATTTAATTTATAGTGCCGTGATCTCGCTGATTATTTATCCGGTGGTCGGCCACTGGGCATGGGGCGGCGGCTGGCTTTCCGAATTAGGATTCATCGACTTTGCCGGTTCTACGGTTGTTCATTCGGTTGGCGGTTGGGCGGCGTTAATGGGAGCGGTGTTTCTGGGACCTCGGATTGGCAAATACGGACCGGACGGCAAATCGAACGCGATTCCCGGTCATAACTTGGTAATGGCTGCTTTGGGAGTCTTCATTCTGTGGTTTGGTTGGTTCGGGTTTAATCCGGGTAGTACCTTGTCGCCGTTTGCGCCAAACTTGGGAATGGTTGCGGTTACTACTAATTTGGCGGCCGCGGCCGGCGCGTTGTTAGCGATGATTGTCAGCTGGCTTAAATATGGCAAGCCGGATGTCTCGATGACTTTGAACGGCGCATTGGCCGGATTGGTGGGAATTACCGCCGGTTGTAATTCGGTCACGCCGGTAGGTTCGGTAATTATTGGGGCAATTGTTGGAGCGTTGGTTATTTACGCCGTTGAATTTTTTGATAAAATTAAAGTTGACGATCCGGTAGGCGCAATCTCAGTACATGGAGTCTGTGGCGCGACAGGGACCTTACTGGTGGGGCTGTTGGCTACCGACGGCGGGTTGTTTTACGGCGGTGGCGTCAAGTTGCTGGGTATCCAGGCGCTTGGCGTGGGAGCGACTTTTGTCTGGACCACATTAACTTGCGCTCTTCTCTTCTTGACGTTGAAATACACGATTGGTTTACGAGTGACGGAAGTCGAGGAGATTGAGGGCTTGGATATTCATGAACATACCTGTTATGCCTATCCCGATTTAACGACTCCGAAGTATAATCAGTTAGGGTGAAAATTTGTCAGAAGTTACACTCACAGTCTTGTGCCCGGCGTAGCCAGGGTATGGACGTTAGGGTGAAAATTGCTGTCAGGCAATTTTCACTCCACGGATTGTGCTTGCGAACGCAGTGCAAGCACGGAAGTCAGGGTGAAAATAACTCAAAATTGAAAGGAGGACTTTTAATGAAGAAGATTGAAGCGATTGTCAGGGCGACCAAGTTGGATTCGGTCAAAGGAGCTTTGAATTTTATCGGAATCGCCGGGATGACCATTACCGAAGTGAAAGGTTGCGGGCATCAAAAAGGTCACGTTGAATATTATCGGGGTTCTGAATATGTGGTTAATTTGTTGCCGAAAGTGAAAGTGGAAATTGTGGTCAAGGATGAGGACGTGGATAAGACTATTGACTGCATTATTGAAGCTTCTCGGACCGGTGAGATTGGCGATGGAAAAATCTTTGTCTACGATGTCTGCAAGGCGATTCGGGTGCGGACCGGCGAAAGCGGCGAAGCTGTCCTTTAAATTTTAAAGCTTTAAGTCGACCGTTATCCGGTCGACTTAAAGCTAACTTAGTAAAAAGGGGGGGATCCGAAATATGAGAAATCGCAAGCAGCTCGAAGCGGCGGGTGATGTAAAGGAGTTATCGGAACTGTTGACCAATCTGGCCGGGGCCATTACAGATCGGCGGGACGGAAACTTTGAAGAATATAAGCAACGCTTTCGCGCTAGTGGTTTCGAGGGATTGAAAGATCTGCGATTGCCCAGAAAAACTCGTCCCCGGGTAACCTCCAAAGATAATATTGCCTTGATTATCGCCTTGAGTCTGGAACATCCCGGCTGGGGTTGTATCCGCTTAAGCCGGGCTTTGCGTGAACAGGGAATTATGATTAGTCCCCCGACGGTTCAAAGTATTTTGAATAAAAATAATTTGCGGGACAAGACGGAACGGGCGTTGCAGCTTGAAGAGCGGGCAGCGCGGGAAAAACGCGGGTTATCGGCGGAGCAAATTGGGATGATTGAAAAGGTCAATCCATGTTTCCGGGAGCGGGTTAATGAAAGCCGGCTTCCCGGAGAGCTACTGGTCCAGGATACTTTTTTCGTCGGGAAACTCAAAGAGATTGGAAAACTCTATCTGCAAATGGCGGTTGATACGTATAATAATTATGCGTTTTGTTTGTTGCATATCGGTAAATTTTCCGACTATGCCGTGGCTTTGTTGTATCATCAAGTATTGCCGTTTTACCGGAAACAGGGATTGGCGGTCAGCAGCATTCTTACTGATAACGGTCGCGAATATTGCGGCAAAGAAAAGCACCACTTTGAATTGTACTTGCGGTTGAACGAGATCGAACATCGCTGTTTGCCGAAACGGCAGGAGCAAACTAACGGTTACATTCAGCGTTTTCGGCATACGGTTTTGCATGAATTTTTCATGCCGAATTTAACGGAGAATAAGTTTGGTAATTTGGAATCAATGCAAACGGTTTTAGCGGACTGGTTGAATGAGTATAATACCCAAAAGCCGTTGCGAGGGTATCGTAATTTTGGTAAGACTCCGGAAGCAATGTTAAATGAGTTTGTTTTCAAACAAAAAGAGGAGGCAAATTAACGACCGTTTGACCCGGAGGGCAGGCAACTATTTGCATAAAATAAGGTTAGAGGGGCTAAAATGCAAGTAAAACAGATCTAAATGCAGTGACGTCGGCCGATGTCGCTGCTTTTGTTTGGGATCCTTGTTCATCCCGTTTTAACAAGGAGAGGGTAAAGCTAACAGGAAAAAACGAAAAAAAAACGAATAGTAAAATTGAATAAAATTTAGGAAAAAGCACTTGGAGGAGAATTATGTCTGATTTTTTTATTTTCGATTACCAAAAAGCCAGTCCTTTTCTAAATGAAACGGAAATGGACCGAATGGGCGGACA
>JASFQO010000439.1:0-3286 GCA_050115405.1 Bacillota bacterium | reverse complement strand
TTGGCGACGATCTCCTGAACTACTTTAATTCCATAGTATTTTTGTAATAAGTATTTAAAAATCCGGCATCGCTGCTTATAGCCGACCAATACAAAATTGATATCCTCCGGAAAACCCAATAAGTTAAAATCGTTAAGCACCCGCAAGTCTTCGGCAATAATGGTCGCGTCAATAAATAAACGCCGGATATACCAGGGATCGTTTAATAAGACCTCCATGAACCGGGGCATCATCAATGCCCGTAAGAAACCGGCGTGAAGCACCGCGTCATAGGCTGCTTCCACTACCGCCGGGTCAAAATAATCATCGTATTGCTCATCATCCCCATCCGGTCCGGCGATCGATTTTCCCACAAAAGTCCGCTCTTTGATGGCTTCAAAAAGCTGACCGCTAATCGTGGTGAGTGAACCGACAATCTGCTTGGCGGCATTGATACTAAAGTACTTGGTATGGGAACTAAACGTTACTGCGGTAAACGGTAACGGCAACTCAGGATAAAGCGTCACCAAACCCATCAGTTGCGTCTCTTCGCCCCGCATAAAATCAACCATCCGAATCTCGCGATATGTAGCATTCGCCGGATAACTATTTTTGATTCCCCGGATGAAAAGCAACGGGACATCCACGGGAAAAATAGTACGGTCTTGGACAGGCGTAATTCCGGCGGCCAACTCCGCAATTCCGGCCGGTGCCCACAGGTGGGGAATTTCCTTCAGGCCAATCTCCGACGTAATCATCCCGGAGGTGATGGCAAATTTTATATCTTTAAGGCTTAACCCCGCCTCCCGAACGGTATTTTCAAACAACTCCTTCAAACCGGTCTTGAGAATTTCATTTGACCCGTTGACCGCTGTATCTTTCACCCCTATCTGCTTGGTGCCTTTATAAATTACTTCGGCGGCACCGTTAAGTATGTAAACCCGGGAATTGGTGGTACCGCAGTCAATTGTTGCAAAATACATTTTTATGATATCGCCCCCATCTTCAGCAACTCTTCCCAAATCGCCCGTTTCTCAACGTCACTCGCCGGGATAAACGACGCCCGCGGATGACATTTCAAGATGCCGCGTACCTCAAGCATCGCATAGATCGCCAGTTGCGTCGATTTTGCCAGATACATGATATCCCCCATTTTATTTACTTCAAATTAGGTCTGCCAACACGCCTCGTAGTCGCTAGCCATGCCTTCTTGTTACATCTTGTGACAAATGCATTGACCAGCCCGGGGATATACGCCTCTGTCCCCAATACCCGGGCGGAAAACCACATGGCCTTAGTCCCTAAAACAATGTCGAAATTCGTGTCTTTCAACACCCGATGATAGGTGGCATGGGCCAAACTATCAAAGGTCGCGTCTTTGACCCCATTCACTCCAAGGGATTTCATTCTTTGCAGCACTTTCAAATTCAGCGGATAACCCTGAAACTTCGGGTTGTTATAAACATAAGCCGAAATATTCTTGACGTTCTTCACAAGCTCTTCAAAAAAATAACAAATACTGTCGTCATCAATTTAATAAATTTAAAACAGAGTATGCATAAAACCCCGCAGCGCGAACCAATTCATAGAATTCAATATTTTCATTCTTAGCATGAGCAAGGCTTAAATCTCCCGGACCAATAACAATAGTTTCCACACCTTTTTCTAAAAATAACACTTGTTCATTGGATGCTTTGAAACCAATAATAGAAGGGGTTGCTTCTTCAAAATAGTTACAATAAATATCGCTTATTTTTTTTAAAAATTGACTGTTTGATTTTAATTCTCCGGGACAAACATATTCTTTAATTTCTAAATGATAATTAAAGTCCTGATCTTCTCTTTTTATCTCTTCTAATATATTTTTCAATTCATTATAAGCAGTTTCTTTTGTTTCTCCTGGTATCAACCTTCTATCTACCGTAATCTCGCATTCATTAGGAATAACATTAGCGATTGTCCCCCCTTTCATTAAACTTACCGCTATAGTCGGGGGAGGTAAAATTTTATGTTTGCGCAAACTTAATTGTTGATTATAAATTTCAATTTTCTCTAAAACTTTACGCATTTTATATATAGCGTTTACCGCTTTATCCGGTTCACTAGCATGACCGGATCTACCTAGGGTTATAATTCTAAACCTAAGCACTCCTCGATGTGCTACAGATATCTTTAAATCCGTAGGTTCACCAATTATTACGTAATCCAGTTTGGAATGGCGCTTTAAAAATTTTTTAGTTCCTAAATTTATGCCACTTTCTTCATCACATACAAAGGATAATATCAATTGACCGTTTATTTCTAAATTATAATCAACTAAATATTTGACCGCACCCATCATGGAAGCAAGCGCCCCCTTCATATCAACGACGCCACGTCCAAAAACACGGCCATTCTTAATAATGGCCTCAAATGGGTTTGTTTGCCATTCATTTTCATTAGCAGGCACCACATCCAAATGACCATTTAGTGCCAAAACAGATCCAGATTTATTCCCCTTTAAAACTCCTACCGCATTAGTCCGTCCCGGTGATATTTCTTCCAACTCAATGTCCAGATTTAATTTCTTCATTTCATGAATTAAATACTCTGCGGCTTTTCTTTCCCCATCAAATTGTGGAGGATTTATACTTTGAATTTTAATCAACTCTTTTAGAATTTTCTCCACATAATCAACGTCAATGTTTTTTTCGATATCAATTCTATTCATCGCCGCGTCTCCTTTACACCAACTCTCCTTTCGCTACCATTACAACTTTACCTCCCACATGCACTTCATACTCTTTGCCTTTATCTGCACATTTTATATATATAAGAGAAGGTCGCTTTATTTCATAACCCTGTTCAATCCGTAGATCAATTTTTGAAACTCCGAAATAACTATATTTTACCAAATAAGCGGCAAGACACCCGTTACCGCTACCCGTTGCCGGATCCTCAGGAACGCTATGGTAATCCGCAAAAACCCTGACACATAAATCATTTTCCTTAAAATATGTCTCCGGACTGAATACTAATATTGCTTTTGCTTCTTTCCCTTCAATTAACTTAAAATATTTTTGTTTGTCAATTCTTACCTTTTTTAAAGTTTTTAAGGATTTAACAGGAACAATTATAAAAGGCAGGCCCGTTGAGATTTGCTGGACAGGATAATCGTCAGCAATTTCATCAGCATTAATACTTAAAACTTCTCCCACCGATATCTTTTCGATACTTTCGCCAAAAACCGGAGGTATTTGTTGCATCCATAAAATTCCTTCATTATTTTTTTGATAGTCAAAACTTACAGGAACCTTACCACATTTAA
>JASFQO010000438.1:0-3303 GCA_050115405.1 Bacillota bacterium | reverse complement strand
CGGTTGGACGGCGGAAAAGGCCGAAGGTTTGACGGTCTTAAACGATCGGCGGACCATCGCCATTGTAAATGATAATGATTTCGGCCTGACGATGCAGGTTAGCGATAAATTGAATGGAGGCCAAACCGAAATCGGCAAATATCAAATGACTGCGCCCAAAAGCTTTACTTATGAGCAAAAACCGGCTCAACCCAAGTTTAAAGCGGCGCCCGTAAGTCCGGAAGATAGCCGGACGTATTTGTGGTTGGTTAAATTGCCTGTGGACCGATTGGCGTTTTAAGGCGCCGGGGCCGTTTTCTGGTCCGGCTACCAGATTATTAGACAAGGAAAAGCGGGCCCTGATCACGAAATCGCACTTGGAAACGTGATGGACATCAAAACGCGAAGGAGTGCGATCATGAAAAAAATTAGTATCGTGATGACCATTAGTTTGTTGCTAGGGTTGATGGCCAATGCGGCATGGGGTAATGCTTACACCGTTAAGGCCGTCAACGGCCGGATTTTGGCGCCGGCCGGATTGGGCCTCAATTTAAGCAGTGACTTGGTAGCGGGGTCCGGTTTTACTGCGGAGGCCAGCTATGGGATTGCCCAGATGGTGACATTGGCCGCCGCCTGGCAACAGCCGAATCTGAGTTGGGAAGTGCCGGCTTTTGACGGATTACAGCTTAAGGCTTATTTCAGCCCGACGCGCGACAATAGTGGATATACCGCCTATTTAGGCTATAATCCGTCCCGCCGGGAATTTACCGACTATGGAGTATCGTTTTGGAGTAATTTTCGTCTGCTCTACGCCTTTGTAAACCTGGACTTTCCCAATGCCAACCGGGAAAATGACGATAGTCAACTTATACGGCTTACTCCCGGAGCGAGCCTGCGCTTAACCCCGCGGCTCCGGGTTTCCGCCGAGGTGGAAACGGATCCTTCCAATTGGAAGGCCGAAGCAGTTCGTCTGGGCACAGGCTATCAATTCCATGACCGGTTAACCGCCAAGGTCGGGGTAAGCCAGGGTTTGGCCGACTCCAAAGAACGCGCCTATACTTTAGGAGTGGCGCTGGAGATGTAATAATTCAGACTGAATTATTACTCGTCGTTCGTCATTCGGGATTACCAATTGAGAAGTGAAAAAAACGATTTTAAGCTTACTCAAAACGACGAATGACGAGAAAATGAAACGAGACGGCATTCCGTCTCGTTTCATTTTCTCGTCATTCCGCTAAGATAATTAAACTTACTGGACGGCAGCCGGAAGTTCCGGCGCGTCGGCTTCAAAAAGGACGTCTTCCATATTATAAAATCCTTTGCGACCGTTGATATAATGCGCCGCATGCAACGCCCCTTCGGCAAAGACCAACCGGGAATAAGAACGGTGGGTAATTTCGATCTCATCGGATTCTCCGGCGAAAAGGACCTGATGGACCCCGACGATACCACCGGCCCGGACGGCATGAATCCCGATTTCCCTGCTGTCACGCAGTTCCTGGCCTTTACGGCCAAATGTATATTTTCCGGTGCGATATCCTTTGGCTTGATTGATGGCATCGGCGATTTTGAGCGCCGTCCCGGAAGGAGCGTCCTTTTTATGGCGATGGTGGCTTTCGGTGATTTCCACATCATAATGGGGGAGCATCCTGGCAATCGTTTTCACTACCGACAATAACAGGTTAATACCCAGTGAAATGTTGGGGGCGTAAATCAGCCCGATGCGAGCGCGTTGGACGATGCTTTTGAGTTCAAAGACTTGTAATTTGGAAAACCCGGTAGTCCCGATAACTACATTAACGCCATGTTCAGCAAGGATTTTGACATTTTTAAGCGAAGCTTCCGGCGTGGTAAAATCAATCGCGACCTGCACTTCATGCGTTTCCAAAAATTGTTGGAGTTCATCAGCGCCTTGGATAATCAAGTTATTAGGGTAGTTTACCAAAGATGCCAGCGGTGTTCCAAACTTCGGGCTGCGGGGTTTGGCAAAGACTGCCATTAAGTTGAAATCGGCCGTTTTTAACAATTGTTCCGCCACTACCATACCGGTGCGTCCGAGTCCTAATAAACAGATGTTAATCATTATGTACACCTCCAATTAATTTTTTTAAATTTTTTGGAAACTAATTTTTCTGATTAAACTCCATTAACTGTAAAAAAGGGTACAAAAAAACCATGGAGGTAAACCATGGCGAAATTAACAAACGCCCATTTGGTTGCCTCTCTTTTACGCTTACGAAGTTAGCTGACGGGTTTGGGTTAAAGAGTAACCCTACACTTAGGACAAAAGCCTTGCCACGAGACTTTCGTCCCGGGTGATTCACCCCGAGTAATTGGTTCCCCCGTTCTCGTCGCCGAGATTCAGCGCTAAAGGTTAATGGTGTTTAATTAAATTAGTTTTTACCAACTTTTATACTTAAATTCATTATACAATATAATTAGGATTTAGTCAAATAATACGCTTACAGAAATATCCTGGTGAATCCGACGGATTGCGTCGCCTAATAATGAAGCGACGGAAAGGACGGTCATTTTGGGTAAAGTTTTGTGCGGCGGCAAGGCAATGGTGTTGGTCAGGATAATTTCCCGTATTGCCGGATGAGTGAGTCGTTCCACGGCAGGCGGCGAAAAAATACCATGGGTGGTTAAAAGATGAATCTCCGGTTTGGCGCCGCGTTCCACTAAAGCCTCGACAACTTGCATGATGCTGCCGGCGGTATCGACCATATCGTCAATAATAATGGGAGTTTTGTCTTTGACATCACCAATAAAAAATGACATTTCCGCCACATTGGGCGCCGGACGGCGTTTGTACATTACGCCCAAGGGAAACTCAAGCCGGGCGGCTAATTTTTCGGCTTTTTTGACGCTTCCGGCATCCGGAGCAATGATTACACCGTCTTCAAAGTGTTTTTCTTTAATATACTGGGCTAAACGGGGTAAGGCCGTCATATGGTCGACCGGGATATTAAAAAAACCCTGGATTGCCGGGGAGTGTAGGTCCATAGTCATTACCCGTTCCACGCCGACCGCGGACAAAATATCCGCAAACATTCGGGCTGTAATCGGTTCCCGCGGCAGGGATTTTTTTTCTTGGCGGGCATAACAATAATAGGGGAGTACCGCGGTAATGCGGCCGGCCGACGCTCTTTTCAAGGCGTCAATCATGATTAGCAGTTCCATGATGCTGTCGTTTAAATTATCGGAAAATGATTGAATCACGAAAACATCGGCGCCCCGGATACTTTCGGTAAATTTAACATAAATTTCGCCGTTGGCAAAACGGGATATTTCTCTTCCTCCTAACGGTACTCCTAGATAGTC
>JASFQO010000437.1:0-3308 GCA_050115405.1 Bacillota bacterium | reverse complement strand
TTCTGCTTCAGCAGCCGGGTTAAGGCCGGAAATTTCCCGGAACTGGTTACCCCCACTACCAGCTCCCTTTTTTTAACCACCGCCGGAAAAATGAAAGAACCTTTTTCCGGATCCGTCGCCGAATCGGCCCAGACATTCAGCTTCAGGGAATCGCGGCAAACCCGGTCATTGATTTCCGGCGCCGAGGTAGCGGCAATTGCCAGAAAAAAGCCGGCCACATCCCCGTATTGGTAAGGCCTAATTTCATAAGTCAACCGGCCAATTTCAGCCAAAAGCCGGATCTCATCCGAAACCAGGCTGCCGATCACTACAACCTCCGCCCCAAATTGCAATAAGGTCCGGATTTTGCGCAAAGCCACCTTTCCCCCGCCGACCACCAGGCATTTCCGGCCTTTCAGATCGATATAAAACGGAAAGTATGCCATGAGGACCCTCCTTATTGAAAATTACTTTTTAGCTAATATTTCTCTGACCGCCCGGGCCACACCTTCCACCGACCGGAGGACCCATCCATAATCCATTTGGGGCCGGCGCACCATAATCACAGGAATCTTTAATTTTCCCGCCGCCGCCAATTTTTCCCGATTACCGCCGGCGGCGCCGCTTTCTTTGGTTACCAGCAACCCGGCGTGGCAATGACGCAGAAGCGCCAAATTCATTTCAATCGAAAAAGGCCCCTGCATGGCGATGATCCGCGAAGCGGCAAAACCCAAACCCGCGCATTTTTCAATCGCCTTTTTTACCGGCAAGACCCGGACAAACAGACGCTCCCGGTAATCTTCAACCCCTCGGGCAAAGCTTTCCAAATGATTGCTGCCAACGGTCAATAAGGCGTTCCCGGGGATCGCCTCGGTTTTTGCCGCAGCTTGTTCAAAATCGGCTGCCCAAATAATATCCATATCCGTCTCAGCGGGAGCCGTTGCTTCCCGTTCAAATCGTAAATACCGGATTTTGCTGTCCCGGCAGGCCGCCATGGCGTTACCAGAGGCCTCCTTGGCAAAAGGATGCGAAGCATCGATCACCACGCTGGGTTGAACCAAACGGAAGAGTTCCAGCATCCCCCGGTGATCCAAAACTCCCTGATGAATCATAAGCCCCGGATAACGGCTTAAATATTCCGAGCCCAAGTCCGTCGTCACGGTAGCATGGAGCGCGATGGGTTCGGAACTCAGCTTGGCAATGATTTGCCTGGCATCGGCAGTACCGGCAATAATCAGGATCGATTTCACCTTCGCCGCGCCGTCCTTACCGCTCATCAAAGTATCCCCGGGGGGTAATCATCCGTCCCTCTTTGATGTAAGTCCGGGAATTACCGATGATGACGGTGGTAAACATGTCAATCGCCACTTCGGCCAGACGTTCCAAAGTTGTCAGGTCATAGCTTTCCCCGCTGCGGCCCGCCCGGCGGACGACTCCCGTCGGAGTAAGCCCGCTCCGGTAGCGTCCGATAATCTCTCCGGCCTGCCCGATCTGTCCGGATCGCTGCTTGCTCTGGGGATTGTAAAGACAAATTACAAAATCAGACGCTGCCGCCGCTGCAATTCTAGCCCGGATTTTCTCCCACGGAGTCAGTCGGTCGCTCAAACTGATAACCGCAAAATCATGCATTAGCGGTGCTCCCAATATTGCGGCGGCGGCGCTGGCTGCGGTAATTCCGGGAATAATTTCCACCGGCACCTTTTTTCCGGACCGCCGCGCTACTTCCAGCATGATCCCGGCCATCCCATAGATACCGCTGTCGCCGCCGCTGATCAAAGCGACATCAGCGCCGCCGAGAGCCTTTTCCAAAGCCAATTCACAGCGTCGGATTTCTCCGGTCATCCCGGTGGCAAGCAACGGTTTTCGGGGAAAGAAATCCCGGATCAATTCGATATAGGTCTGATAGCCCACGATATAATCACTGCTTTCCAAAGCCCGGACGGCTCTCGGCGTCATCTCTTCCTTAGCGCCGGGCCCGATTCCCACCACATAAATTTTCATCCGCTTGTTCCACCCTCAGCGTTCTGCTTAAACATTGATAATAAATCCCGGCTTCCTGGCCGGACGCCGTTTCTTTAACACTATATAAACAACGGTTAAGTAAATAACCCGTTGCTTTCCGCATTTCGTTGGCAATCATCATTTTATCCGCAGCCTCAAGAGTTTTTACCTTACTCAAGGCCCGGTTGATTTTCCGGTTAACCTCTTCCCGGACCGTCTTTTCGATTTGACGGATAAGGGGCGCCAACTCCCGGGACTGATACCACCGTTCAAATTTCGCCAGCTGTTCCTCAAGAATTTTTTCAGCCTTCAGCGCATCCAGCGCGCACTGCTGCCAATCCTCGCGGATCCTGCCGCCGATGTTATCGATGTTAAAATAAGAGACTCCCGGCAGCAGGCCGATTTTTTCGTCCATATCCCGGGGCACCGCCAAATCGATAAAAGTCCGTTTTTTGGCCGTAACCAGGACTCCGGTCAATTCCTCGCCGGTAATGGTATAATGGGGACTCGTCGTCATACTGAAAACCAAATCCGCCCGATCCATATATTCATAACGGTGCTCATAGGCGACCACTTCCACTTGGGGACGATCGGCAACGATTGGCCGAACCTTGCTAAGTTTGCGCGCCGCCAAATAAATACGGCCTATTTGCCGCGCCAATAAACTATTGACGGTTAAGGCGCTCATTTCCCCCGAACCGATGATCAAGGCCGTTTGGTGAGCCAGCTCCGGGCCACTAATCTTCCAAGCCTGATCCACCGCAACCGTGGCTGCGGAAATCGGCTTCTGACCAAAACAGGCTCTGCTTTTAACCAATTTAGACCCGGTCACGGCATTACGAAACAAGGTATTTAACACCGCTTTACTGGCCCCCGCCGCCAAAGCCGTTTGGTGGGCTTTTTTTACCTGGCCCAAGATCTGATCTTCTCCAAAAACCTGGGAATCCAAGCCGCAGGACACCCGGAAAAGGTGGCGCGCCGCCGCGCCGCCCCGGTAAATAAAAAAATACTTCCGCAACGCGGCGGTTTTTAACTTTTTATATTCACACATTGCATCTTCCAAAGCCGAGCAGTCCCATCCGGCGCCATCCTTGGACAGATAAATTTCGGTCCGATTGCAAGTGGAAAGCAGCACTCCTTCATCCGCCGCCCGCCGTTGCTTTAAAGAATTCAAAAAATCCTGCTGCTCTTCCGGGGTAAACTGAAATTTTTCCCTGATTTCCAGCGGCGCCGAACGAAAATTAATACCGATGACCTCAATATTCACAATTGAAACTCCCTTTCTTCCTCGGTCAGGGCTAAGGTAATCCCGGGGTAAACCGTTTTGC
>JASFQO010000436.1:0-3309 GCA_050115405.1 Bacillota bacterium | reverse complement strand
GGACTAAATCGAAACAGTCTCTTAAGTTGTTCGGTAATACGCAACTATGGCGCGCTGGAGACGCCTGACCGCCGAAACAACCAGATAGCTGAGACCGGAAAATAAGATGATGGTAGCTCCGGAGGCAATATTCATTTCATACGAAATCCACAGGCCGCCTAAACAGAAGATGGCGCCTAAACAACTGGAGTAAATCATGATCCGCTTAATATTATGGGTTAATTGCCGGGCAATTGCCGGAGGCGCGGTGAGCAGGGCGATGACCAGGATGATGCCGACTACCCGGATTAAGACCACTACTGTTAAGGCAATCATGATAAAAAGCAGATTTTCCAGAAAGTTAACTTTAATTCCCAGCACGGTCGCAAATTCTTCATCGAACATATAGGCTTTGAGCTGTTGAAACAGGCAGGCGACCGTGATCAGGATAATGATGTCCAAAGCCAGCATGATCTGGATATCCAGGCGGACGACCGTTAAAATGTTGCCAAATAGATACGAGGTCATATCCGGTGGGTATCCGGGAGTGAAAGCGATAAATAAAATCCCCAGCGCCATGCCGATCGACCAAAACAGGCCGATTAAGATATCGGTATGGGTTTTAACTTTACGATGAATGGCGGCGATGCCCAACGCTGAACCGATAGCAAACAGCAGCGCCCCAAAGATGGGCTCGATTTTTAAAAAATAACCCATTCCGACTCCGCCAAAAGCAGTATGGGCAATCCCGCCGCTTAACATCACCATTTTTTTTTCAATAATAATCGTCCCGACCACACCACAGGCAATACTGGCCAAAATGGATCCCAGCACGGCGTTTTGCAAAAAACTATAAGTAAATAAGGCTTTGAACATGATTACTCTCTTTCAATGATCGGATTGCAACTGGGGGCAACCGTAAATATGACGCAGCAAGGAATCTTCATTCCATTCACTGCCGTGGTAAAATAATTTTTGGTTGAGGCAGGCAACTTTATTAACGCCCGACACCAACATCCCGAGGTCGTGCGTGACCAAAACAATGGTGGCCTTTTGGTTCAGATTTTCCAAAAGGCCGTTCAATTCGGTTTTATAATGCGTATCCAGGCTGGCGGTGGGCTCGTCCAATAACAGTAAGTCCGGCTCCATCGCAAGCGCCCGGGCGATTAAGACCCGCTGCAGTTGCCCGCCGGAGAGTTGGCCGATCTGGCGGTTTTGGAGGTCGTCAATCTCCAACTGTTCCAATACTTGACGGACCAACCGGCGGTCTTGACGGTTAAACTTTTGGACCGGCCGGCGCCGCCCCACCAGTCTTCCCATTAAGACCACTTCGGTGACGGTAATGGGAAAATCTTTGTCAAACCGGGAAAACTGCGGGACATAGCCCAACCTCAACGGGTCGCCGGAAGGCGGGTTGCAGATTATCCGCCCGGCGGATGGTTTAACCAGGCCTAAGAGCACTTTGAGCAAGGTGGTCTTACCGCCGCCATTCGGACCGACAATCCCTAAAAAGTCCCCCCGGCCGATGCTCAAATCAATCCGGTCCAAAGCGCAAACCTGTTCAATATAGACGGTTACCTGCTCAAGACGAATTATTTCCGTCATGGTTAGCGCAAAGTCCCGGCCAACAATTTAGCCGGTTTGTTCAAATTTTCAATATAGTCCGGGGCTGACGGCGCCGCTTCCGCGACCCGGCCGCCGATCTCCGGGACGAGGACTTTGGCCTGCTTGTCCATAAAAAAATCTCCTCTTATGCAAAAATGCAAATAAGTTGCGTTTGTATTTAGATAATAGCACTGATGTCAAAATTCGTCAAGTTATTATCTTTTATTTAATTTAATGAAAGTGAGTCAAGGAACAGTCCCTCGACTCACTTCTCTGCCAAAAGGCGAGCCATCCGGTCCAAATTTTCAATATAATCCGGGGCTAACGGCGCTAAGGCTTCAACCCGGCCGCCGATCTCCGCGGCTAAGGCTTTGGCCTGCTTGTTGTCGAATTCCTTTTGATAAAAGACCACCTTAATATGCTCGCGTTTGGCCAGCTCAGTCAGTTTCTGAAAGTTCCTGGCGGACCCTTCTTTGCCGCTTTCCTCCAGGGCGACCATTTTTAAGCCGTAATCATCGGCGAAATAGCCGAAGGCCGGATGATAGACGATAAAGGTTTTAGGGGTAAGGCCGGCAAAGGTATGTTTAATACGTTGGTCCAATTGGTCGAGTTGCTTTAGATAAGCGGCGGCTTTTTTTTGATAGGTCGCCTTATGTTTGGGGTCGATTGCGCCCAGTTCTTTCGCAATTACCGAGACCATGACCTTAGCCCGTTTGGGTGAGAGCCAAAGATGCGGGTCGCGCTTGCCGGGAGCAAAGTAACGGGGCGGATAAACCTTTTCGACCGCTTCCGGGAGGCTGACGATTTTCATCTTTTGATTCAGTGCTTTTCCTTTGGGCAAAATATTGGCCTGTTCGGTTGGGACGCCAATGGCAAAGTAGATCTTGGCCTGGCTGAGCGCTTGCATTTCCCGGGGAGTTGGGGCATAGTTGCCGGGACTGTTGCCGGGCGGGACCATTGTGACAACTTTGACTACGCTTCCACCGACAGCCTTTACCAAGCCGGCTTGGGGAACAATGGATACTCCTACGGTTAGCCGGGAGTTTGCCGCTCGGCACGAACCGCTAAAAAGCAACAGCAAGCCGACCACAAATAAATTTAAATAGTTCCTTCGTAAATTCATCAAAATCATCCTCCTGATTTTCTAAATGCAAAAAAATTGCATTTGCAATAATGATATTATCATTGATACCAAATTTAGTCAAGTCGCAAAGTTTGGTCAAGCGTTCAAATAGGCAATTAGTTATTTGCGGAATCCGAAAGATTTGCTATAATAAACTTAAGATTACCTAAAATTGAGGCCAATATCATGAATTTACTAACTGAAGTCGCGAAAACCAAAGCATATCGGGTGACCGACAAGCGCCGGCGGATTTTGCAAGTAATTGAGGCCAACGCGCCGCTGACCGCCGACGAGATTTATCTGCACATCAGGCAAGACTGCCAGATCAACTTAAGTACTGTCTACCGTAATATCAAAACCTTGCTGGAGATGGGTTTGATTCGGAAAATATTAACTTCGGAAGGCCGGGCGGAGCAGTATGAAATTGCGGATCATCAATGCGAGCATTCGGTGGAATGCGTCCACTGTGGCGCTACGGTGAACTTTTCGGGTTGCCTGTTTAACCAAATGATTAAAACAATTGAAGCGCAGACCGACTTTCAAGTGGAACGGCATAATCTGGAGATTTATGGAGTTTGTCCGCAATGTAAGGGGAAAAGTAA
>JASFQO010000435.1:0-3319 GCA_050115405.1 Bacillota bacterium | reverse complement strand
GATTATCATCGAAAGTTGGGGTTGCAATGCTTTCCGAACGTTACCTCTTTTTTGGATTATTGATCATTTCCAGCTTAATTACAGCCAGTTCGGCCTTTGTAGTCCAAAAACGCGGCCATAACAAAGAAAGCAAGCTTTGCAGTCTCATCTTGCTGGCGATTACGTTCTACTCCTTCGGTTATGCCTTCGAGTTAATCAGTAACACTTTATCGCAGATGTTATTCTGGTCCAGGGTGCAATATTGGGGCATAGTCAACCTCTCGCCGCTATGGCTGATCTTGGCGTTGCGCTATAACGGTTTTGAGAAATGGTTGACGCGACCCGTAATTATTATGATTTATTTAATTCCCGTTTTGACATTGTTATTGCAGCACACCAATATATTCCATTTATATTACCGGAATTTAGCCATAAGTCATAAATATTTTCCAATTTTTACAACGATCAAAGGCCCCTGGTATTGGGTCAACGGAATCTATCAAACTCTCGCCAATGTGGGGGGAATGTTACTTTTTATAATCTCGGAACGCAAGACAACCAAACTCTATAATCATCAAGTAGTATTAATTCTGATTGCCTTTCTGCTGCCATGGATGGGGCAAATAATCTATGTAACCGGTCACAGTCCTTGGAATTTAGACCTGGCTTCGCTAACCTTATCATTAACTGCGTTCGTTATTTTTTGGGGATTGAAATCTTTTCGCCTATTCGATATTGTCCCCATTGCCCGAACCAAAGTATTTGAATCGATCCGGGATGGAGTGATCGTGTTAGATAACCAAAACCGCATCGTCGACCTGAATAATACGGCTAAAGAGATACTCGGATTGACTGAGCATTGCCTGGGTTTGAAGATCGATCAAACTTTATCCGGCTTTCCATCATTGTTGAAACAACTGTTATCTCGCGAACGACAGATAATTATCCGCTTTGAAAACAACAACCGGATTCGCTTCATTGAGTCCCGGTTATCGGAAATTTGGGACAGTTTTCACAAGATAATCGGTTATACCGTGATTTTAAGCGACCAAAGCGAACAAATCGAATTAATGAATAAGCTGCGGACCTTGGCTACCGTAGATTCGCTAACCGCCGTCTATAACCGCCGCCATTTTTTCGAAGTCTGCCAACAAAAATTACAGCGTCTGCAACAAGCTAATTTACCGGTTGCCTTTATCCTGATTGACCTGGACTATTTTAAAGCAATCAATGATACTTACGGACACCAAACCGGCGACCGAGTGCTGGGACAAGCGGTCGCCAATCTGCGAAAAGGACTTACCGAAAAAAGTATAATCTTGTTGCCGGAATGCGAATTGACCAAAGCAATGTTAATAGTGGAACAACTCCGGGCGTTACTGGATAGCACAATTCGGGTTGCCGACGGACAGATCCATTTAACCGCCAGTTTTGGGTTGAGTTTCAGTGAAAACTCCGCCGTTAAATTGGATCTACTATTGTCCCAGGCCGACATCGCCTTATACCGTTCCAAGGCGGAGGGCCGCAACACCGTGACTATTTTTAACCCGGAAATGGCGCAGTCCCGGGAGGAAAATGTCTGACGCCAACCTGTAAAAGACATTTTTCAAGGGATAATTAGGTGAAGATTTTATAAAAATCCCCCGGCTAATAGAGAGGAGCTTTTAGCCGGGGGTATCTATAAAAGTTTTGAAGCTTATTTATAAGATACCATCTTTGTGTTACTGTTTTGTGATACCCTCCATTATTAGTCGTTTTTAATAATGATATTGTTTTAAGGCCTTCCCCATAATCCGGTTCATGGCGGTCAATGTCGCCGCGACGGACTTTTGTCCGCTAATGCACATGCTCAGTTCCTGTAACAGCTTGTCCCGGCAGGCGGTATATGCCGGATGTATTTCTTGTTTCAGAAGAGTTTCCGGGCATTCTTTAGCTTGCTCCGCAAAAAATTGCGCCAGCTCAGGATGGAGCCGCCAAGTAACATGAACATCGTTCCGGGGGGGCACGCTATTGGCGACTTCATTAATACTGGCCATAGGCCCGGGGCTCACCATATATAACAGTAGATCCCAGGCTTCTTTCGGATGAGCGCCCTTAAAGACGATCCAGTCCATCCCGCCGACCACCGTTGCCGCTTGCTTGTCTATCGGCATGAATGTATAGGAATATTCATACTTCTCCATCAACGAGTCTATGGCGTCTATCATCCAAGTCCCCACCGCCAGCCACATAGTGGTCATTCCGGTTGTAAACATCCGCGTCCCATCTTCGATCCCTTCGATGATGCCTGGCGCCGCGATACCGTCCCGGTGCAGTTTTACCGTCCATTCCAGGGCCTTCCGGACTTGCGGCGTATTCAACATCGGTTTGGTATAGTCATCGCTCATCAATTGTCCCCCTGCTTGATAGATAAAAGCCAACCAACCGTCAAATGTAGGTCTTTCAAATTGCAGGGCATATTTGGCGCCGGAGGCGGCCTGCGCTTTTTTGGCGGCAGCGACTAACTGCTCCCAGGTCCAGGCGTCTTTGGCCTTTTGAGGAGGTTTGATTCCGGCTTTGGTAAAGTAGTCGACATTATATGCTACACCCCGGGTCGAATTGGCAAACGGCAGTCCGTAAATCCGACCGTTATAAGTAACCGACAAAAGCCGCTTTTTATTGTATTTATTCAAGACGTTTTTCGGGATATATTGATTACCGGCCGCCAACTTCCCGGTAACCGCCCATTCTCCGACCCGTTGCTGTACACACGTTGTGATATCAGGGAAATCGTTGGCGATGGCGCGCATCCGGATAATCTCCTGCCATTTGAGCGTGGTCGTGACTTGGACATTCAGTTTAATATGAGGATGCAGTTTCTCATATTGCTCCAAAAGCTGTTTTATACAAGCCTTATGACCCTCGCTGTCATATACATAGAGGACTGATAAAGTGATTTGTTTCGAGGCTGCAAATGTCGGGGTAAATAGGCATCCCCCCAGTAGCATAAGTAACACCGCCTTTCTTAATTTCATAATTATAATCCTCCCCGTATGTTTTAAAAACTTATTATTAATCAACTTAAATATACCACATATTTACATAAATGGGAAGCCACTTTTGCGTAAACTCCCCCTTATTCGGAGACATTTGTAAAACTTTTTTGAGGAATATGTATTGAATAATGTACTACCTGCGTTGCAACAAATGGTGGGATACGGTATAATTATCTAAATAAAACCGTTTCTGAGAAACACGAGGAGTGTTGATATATGGAAGCTAAATACCACATGACAGTTGCGCAAAATATTTTCGTTGCAAAACGGAATATTATTGATTATATCTGGAAAAGCGCAAAATT
>JASFQO010000434.1:0-3324 GCA_050115405.1 Bacillota bacterium | reverse complement strand
TCAGACGTATGTTAAAAGGAACACGGCGCCCTATAAATATCCGCGCAAAATTATCTATCTTCCGGCGCTGCCGAAAACCACCTCGGGCAAGATCATGCGCAAGAGTCTGCGCAAGATCATTACCGCTTCGCTATAATTACTCCCATAAGTAAAGCAAAAACAGATAAACCCCCATAACGCAGCAGTTCTTCCCGTTGGTCCGGCGACTTAAGAATCCGCCGAAATGATCCCGGCGGATTCTTAAGTCGCCGGCCAGGCGATAAAATTGCGGAGATTCCCTTATTCCGCGATCGCTTGAAAAGTATCGCATTGAAAGTCTTTCTCACCAATTTGATCGGCTCTGGTCAAATTACAAAGTATCGCTTCTTTTTGATCTTGAGTATTATTTTGGCGACACTTCAAACATAACTCCGGTTTGGAAAGGTCTTTCGGATCGAATTCAGTTACCGTCATCATGATAATAAGGCATAAAAACCCCTCCATTTAGATTGATTTGATTATTGTCCCGCCGGCCCGGAAGGCCTTAAGATTAACCTCCAGCAACTTCTCAGGCAACTGGATCCGCAGCGCTTGTTCCCAATCAATGTCGGTCATGCCGAAGGCTTTGACCATAGCGCCAAAGAGGACAATGTTCATCGTTCTGGAGTTGCCGATCCTTTGAGCGATTTCAGCCGCATTAAAGGAAATCGTTTTAAAAGCTTTGGACATTGCTTCAATAGAGCCTTCCGGGTAGACCGCCGTTCCGGCGGCTACCGGCATCGGAGCAATTGCATAATTATTGATGACTACAATACCGGTGGGCTTCAAAAACTCCGCGTAACGCACCGCCTCCATTTTTTCAAATGCGACTAAAATATCGGCGCCACCCCGTCCGATAATGGGTGAATATACTTTATCTCCATAGCGGACCTGCGTGGAGACACTTCCGCCCCGCTGAGCCATACCATGAATTTCACTCATCTTGACATCGTAACCGGTTTTGATCAAACCTTGGGTTAAGATTTTGCTGACCAGAATGGTTCCTTGACCGCCGACGCCAACCAAAAGAATATTCTTGACCTGATTCATTATTTCTCACCTACTCTTTCAATTGCGCCAAACGGACAGACCTGGGCGCACACCGTACAACCTACGCAAAGGGTCTCGTCAATGGTGGCTTTGCCATCTTTCAGGCACACTGCGGGGCATCCTATTTTCAGACATTGTTTACAGCCACGACATTGATCTGGATGAACCACGCACTTGCCAATATCGCGCTTGATTTTTTTAATGAGCAGACAAGGACGGCGGGCAATGATTGCCGCCGGTACCTCGCTTGACAAAGCGTCTTGGACTGCCTTTTCCATTGCCGCTAGATCCTGTGGATCAACAATAATGATCTTTTCATAACCATAGGCCTCCAGGACTTTTTCAATTCGAATCAGCGGAGCCGGTTTACCCATCAGGTTGGCGCCGCTGCCCGGATTATCCTGGTGTCCGGTCATGCCGGTGATGCTGTTGTCTAAAATACAGGGAATCACTTTTCCTTGATTGTAAATAATTTCGGCCGCTCCGGTCATACCGCTGTGAAAAAAGGTGGAGTCACCCAGTACGCCAAAAACCTTCTTCTCCGTCTGCCGAGTAATTTCAAAAGCCTTGGCCATACCCATGCCTACTGAAAAACCGCCACCCATGCAAACCACCGAGTCCATGGCGCTTAATGGAGGAGCTGATCCTAAAGTATAACAACCAATATCGCCGGTAATGACAAAGTCACGGCCTTTGGACAAGGTATAAAAGAACCCCCGATGGGGACAGCCGGGGCATAACGCCGGAGGGCGCGGCACTATCTGCGCCTCAACCTTGGTGTTTACGGGCTGAACGCCGAAAACACCCTTGGCGATGATTTCCGGATTAAGCTCACCGACATTGGGGATCACTGCTTTACCAATACACTTAATGCCCGCCGCCTTAATTTGTTCCTCCATGAACGGTTCCAGTTCTTCCACCACATAAAGTTGGTCAACCTTGGCGGCAAAGTCGCGGATGAGATCGAGCGGCAAAGGATAAGTAAAGCCCAGTTTTAAAAATGACGTATCCTCGGGAAAAACTTCCTTGGCATATTGGTAAGCTATCGAGGCGGTAATCACCCCAATTTTGGTACCCTCCATTTCCACTTGGTTCAACGGACTTTGGTTGGAATAAGTTGCCAAATCCTTCAGCTTTTGCTCCAGAAGAGGGTGATTAAGCTTTGCGTTGGCAGGCGTACACACAAACTTGCGCGCATTACGCCGGTACTCCAGGGAGGGTACTTCTTCTCTTTCCCCCGGCTCAACCAGACTTTTGGAATGGCAGACCCGGGTGGTGACCCGAAAAAGCACGGGAAGATCCATTTTTTCGGAAATTTGATAAGCTTCTTTTAAAAATTCCTTGCATTCCTGGCTGTCGGAGGGCTCAATCAGGGCCATTTTCGCAAACTTGGCATAATAACGGTTATCCTGTTCATTTTGCGAGGAGTGCATATCGGGGTCATCGGCGGTGACGATGACAAAACCCCGGCCAACGCCCTGGTAGCTAGCAGTGAAGACCGGATCGGCGGCCACATTGAGCCCGACATGTTTCATCGCGCAAATGGATCGCACTCCGGCGATCGAAGCGCCGTAGGCTACCTCGGTAGCCACCTTTTCATTGGGCGCCCATTCACAATACAGGGAATCTTGATACTGAGCCAGGTTTTCAAAAACCTCGGTACTGGGAGTGCCGGGATAAGCGCTGCCCAGCTTGACTCCGGCCTCGTAGGCGCCTCTGGCGATGGCCTCGTTGCCGGTCATCAGTTGTTTCATGACTTTCACCTCAAAATGTTCAATTCGATATAAGTCGAATTAAATTTTTCACCTAATGTCCCTCAAGCCGGCCATGTTGGGGTTAATTAAGAAAATTAAGAAAATTAATTCAGCTTATATAATAACACTAACCAAATGTCAAAATCAATTTAACTCTTCGTGAATCCCATCATGATATCCTGCCTGTGCCTGATATCAAATCAGATTCAATCATCCGATCTAAATTTTCAACTTGCAAACCAAGCATATATTGCTATTTTACTGTTTTAAAGACCTGACTGTGAACGAGATGCCATGATGCGGTTCTCGAACGAAGACAACCAATATATGGCAATAATGGAACGCCACCTTGCTCTTGCGGCGAATAATTTTTGGGTTATAATAAACCCCTTTTTAACATTTCTTCTGCAATTTGAACTGCATTTGTCGCGGCCCCTTTTCTCAAATTGTCAGAGACACACCATAAATTAATGGCATTTTTGACTGTCGTATCATCACGAAC
>JASFQO010000433.1:0-3324 GCA_050115405.1 Bacillota bacterium | reverse complement strand
GTCGCTATTAAGCGTTATTATTTCCGGCCTTAATCACTTAACGATGTTGGCGATAATTCCGTTAGTATTCGGAATAGCTGCTTTAACTCAAAGGAAGCGTTGGCAACCACTGCTAAAATCAAAATGGTGGTTGACTGGAAGTTGTATAATAATTCTTCTCCTAAGTTTAATTATCAGTCGGAAGTATTTGGTGTGGTCCGACTTTCAGCGAGTTGACTGGCAAGGATTGCAACCGGTTTGGTGGACTTTGTTGGGCCGGCTCGGAATCCCCGGAATTATCAAATTGGAGATCGTTTCTAGCCTGGTTATCTTTAGTTGGTTTTATTGGAGATACAGAACCAGCGCAAGTCAGAATAAATCAGGTTTGTTTTGGTTGCCATTGGTGTTGTTTTTGCTAGTGTTTCCGCTGGGTTCACGAGAAATGATGGGCATAGCTGAACGTTTGGCGTTTTTAATACCAGTGGTAACCGTATTCTCGCTGTCGGGGATTAAGATGGTTGATTTACCGTATAAAAACAGGTTAACAGTTTTGCTGGGAGGAATGCTTCTTTTTACGGGATGGTTCCCATACACCTATTTTCATTTAGTTCATCCGGATAATTTAAATCCTGATTATGCGCTTTATCATCAGGTAACCCGCAAATTATCCAAAATGGATATTCCAATGCTAATCGCTCATCAAGGATTGAATTATTATTATAAATATCTAACCATGAAAGAGTCGTTTCCCTATGCCCCGGAGGACCATTGGCCGAAACCGAAAATTTGGCGGGTCGTATATGGCGTTACGCCGCCGGAATGGGGCTATTATCTACCGGAGCGTTACGGATGGGGAAGTGGATTGTTAGTTGATTTACCGGGAGCTTATTCACTAATCCGGGAAGATGGTTGGGAGTAGTTTTGTAATCAAGTCCGTCGCCAATCCGGTGACCGCGATTTGGATGATCGGGTGCTCCACTCTTGGCGCAATCCTAGTCAAAAAAGGCCCAATTTTAGTAGACAACGCTCGAAAGATTCGGAGTCAAGCGAATTTTCCGCATACCCCGCGCCAAGGACAGCCCCATAAATGAGAATGCAACATGAAGCAATACAAGGAGTAGCAAACTATTTCAAGAATATATTATTTAGTAGAGACTTTCGGCCAGCGTTGAATACATACGGTACTTATCTTCAGTTTGAAAGTGATGAAACTGGCAACTCAATTTGCCAATGACGGGGCAGGTGACTCGGATAAGATTCCGGATGAAGCGGAAGGCGACACTTCATCAGCGTGAGTTGGAAAAGTTGAAAAATATCAAGCAATCCCTGCTCAAAAAATGTTTGTGTAAGGTATTTCCTTACAGAAAGGACGGGGCTGTATGACTTTGGAAAATAAATTAGGCATTGCCGATCCTGTGGAACTTGCACGAGCTGAGGAAAAAATCAGTAAATTAAAAGCGGTCAAGCTGTTTGAAAGCGGTTTTCTGGATACTCTGAAAGCGGGAAGCTTTGAAGCTCTAGCGGAAATTCATCAATATCTTTTCAGTGATATCTACGCTTTTGCCGGCAAAATTCGAACGGTGAATATTGCCAAAGGAAGCTTCCGATTCGCACCGCTAATGTATCTTGAAACTGCACTTAACAATATCGAAGCAATGCCACAGTCTAATTTCGATCAAATCATTGAAAAATATGTGGAAATGAATATTGCCCATCCCTTTAGAGAGGGCAACGGGCGCAGTACCCGGATCTGGCTTGATTTAATTCTGAAAAAAGAAATTAATCGGGTCATTGACTGGAGCCGGGTTGATAAGGAAGATTATCTTCTGGCCATGGAGCGCAGCCCTGTAAAAGACCTTGAAATCAAGTTTTTGCTAAAACAGGCGCTAACTGACAAAACAAACGACCGGGAAGTCTATATGAAAGGCATTGACGCCAGCTATCACTATGAGGGCTACACCGTTTATAAAACCGAAGATCTTGGGGGCGAGGACACTTGATCTTTCAAAAGAAGCTGATTTTGAAGCAGCCTTGCTCGAGGCGCTTGCGCATTAAGGCTGAATGAGTCAGGGGACGGTTCCTTGACTCATTTTTATTAAAATCAGCTTGCACTTACTCAAGCTTTCGGATGGGGTTCTTTTCGGTTGGATGCAATTTGTCTTCCCCGAGTGTCCTTGGCAGGCTTAGCTTGGGAAGAAGGCAAACTGGCGATGGCGAAAAACTTTTTATCAATGGGTATGGATGCGGAAACAATCGCTAAAGCCGCCGAATTGCCCGTCGCCAAAATTGTGGAACTACAGAAGTTATTGCTTAATTAAGACTGACTGTCCAATTTTTTTAGACGGTAACAAGCAAGGTTAGTTATTATGTTTTTTTGCCACTCCTCAAAATCCCTGAAATCTATTTTAAATTCAGTTTTAAGCCAAACTTGCACATCAGTTCCGGCTCGCCATTTATCCTTCAAATACTCTATCATCATAGCCAATTCAGGGTCAAGAAACTTTTTCATATCCTCATTAATAGCTATGACCTCTTGCGGCGAAGCGACCGGCTCTAAAAATTCATGGTATAAATGATAAGATACCTCTTTGCTGGAGTCAATATTCAGACACCACGTAAGCCCGGTGGCGATATCTTGGGGATTTTTTTGGATGGGTTTTTCTCCTTTGACGATCTCTGATTGGCAGTGGAAAGCTATCGCGGCCTATGTTATGATAACAGCAAGCGGAAATTTGCCCGCAAATTAAGATAAGGATGATGATAACGTGAAAAATTGCATTGTAGTTGCTGGAATAGTTAGATAAAAATAAAATTCAGGAGGTTTTTTTATGACTATTCCAGATAAAAAAATATACCCGCGGCCGAATGATCCCGAAACAGTATATTTGAACGGCGTGATCAAAAATCCCAACATTATCGTCGGCGATTATACCATGTACAATGACTTTGTTTCGGACCCCATGCAATTTGAAAAAAACAATGTGCTGTATCACTATCCCGTTAACAACGACAGGTTGATTATCGGCAGGTTCTGTTCGATCGCCTGCGGCGCCAGGTTCATTTTCACCAGCGCGAATCACACGCTTAGATCATTTTCCACTTATCCATTCCCAATATTCTTTGAGGAATGGGGTTTGGACAAAAAGCAGGTTGCGTCCGCATGGGATAATAAAGGCGATATCGTCATCGGAAATGACGTTTGGATAGGCTATGAAGCGGTGGTCCTATCCGGCGTCCATGTCGGCGACGGGGCGATTATAGGGACAAGAGCCGTTGTAACGAAGGATGTTCCTCCGTACGCGGTCGTCGGCGGTATTCCCGCGAAAGAAATCAAAAAACGTTACG
>JASFQO010000432.1:0-3331 GCA_050115405.1 Bacillota bacterium | reverse complement strand
TGCCGACCTAAGCGATTGTGAGGAAGCATGCCCCAAATAGTCTTAGTCAAAGCATATTCCGGTTTAGTCTTTAATAACTGGCTGTATTTCACTGCTTTCAATCCACCGGGATAACCTGAGTGGGTATAATGGATCTTGTCATTAACCTTGTTCCCGGTTAACACAACTTTACCGGCATTGATGATGATTACGTGGTCGCCGCAATCAACATTCGGCGTAAAAGTCGGTTTGTGTTTCCCGCGTAAAATGCTAGCGGCCCGGGTTGCCAGACGGCCTAAAGTCTTGCCTTCGGCGTCGATCAGATACCATTTTACCCGGACTTCCTCTTGTTTTGCAAAAAAAGTTTTCATCAGACTTTCATCCCCTCTGCATAAATGCTGCTAATTTCGCAATCAATCCGCCTGGCGCCGGTCGGTAAATCGGTCGGCGCCGCCGCTTGTTTGCGAAAAAAGGGCCCGTATCTATACGGACTTTAATATTATACCAAAAGGTTCCCGAAAACGCAAATAAAATTTTAATGACTCCTCAATTCTATTTCCTAAATTTTTACCCATCTGAATAGTCACCGCGGCGCGTGACTATTCAATCGTCGTCCCCCGACTCATTCATTCGGGGTGACGCCGTTAACAACCGTTTCACCGACTGTTGCTCCGCATTTCCATATCCGCCGGCGTCCGACCGTTTGCCCCTCTTTTTAAGCTTAAATCTTTGCGCCATTTCCTTTAACGTCTCGGCTTGCGCCGCCAACTCTTCGCTCGCCGCCGCACTCTCCTCCGCAGTAGCCGTGTTGGACTGCGTTACTTGCGCAATTTGGCCGATTCCCTGGTTAATCTGAGCAATGCCGGAAGCCTGCTCATTGGAGGCAGTCGCAATATTGCCGACCAAAGCGGTAGTCTTGACAATTCCGGCGACAATCTTGCCGAAAGACTGCGCGGTTTCACTGGCGATTTGAGTACCGGCAGCCACTTTTTGAATTGAATTTTCAATCAGGTCGGTAGTCTCATTGGCCGCATTAGCGCTCCGCGCCGCCAAATTCCGCACTTCCTCGGCCACCACGGCGAAACCTTTACCGTATTGCCCGGCGCGGGCCGCTTCCACTGCCGCGTTTAACGCCAGGATATTAGTTTGAAACGCAATTTCCTCAATCACTTTGATAATCTTCACAATACTGGCTGAGGAGTCATGAATGGCGGTCATCGCTTCCAACATCTTTTGCATCTGTTCATTCCCCGCCGTAGCCTGTTCCCGGGCGGCAATCGCCAAGTTATTGGCTGATGAAGCGTTTTCAGCATTCTGCTTGGTATGAGCGCCAATTTGGTTCAGGGAAGCGATAATCTCCTCAGTGGTCGCGGCTTGTTCGGCAGCCGTCTGCGACATCACCTGACTGGAACCGGCGATGTTTTTCGCGCCGTTGGCCACTTGACCCGCAACGTTGTAAACTTCACCCAAAACTTCATTAAAGGAAGTAAGGGTATGATTAATGGCTTGAGTTAATAAAGCATGGTCGCCTTGGTAATTGGCGGCCGCGGCGACATCCAGGTTGCCCGTGGCCATCTCCTGTAAAACGGCGGAAGTTTCCTTTACCGGCGCAATAATCGCCTCAAGGGCCCGGTTAAATCCGGTGATAATTCGTTGGTAACCGCCTTGAAATTGCCCAATGTCCCCGCGCGTCTGCAAATCGCCGTTAATGGCCGCATTCGTCAAGCGATCTACTTCACCAATTAAATCCTCAATATTTTGCATCATGGCGATAAATGCCGGCGCCAAGCGGTCATTGGCGGAACGTTGTCCAATTTTGATTAACTCCGCCAACCGGCTGGTATCCCCTTGCGACACTCTTTGGGCAAAATCTTGCAGATCAAGGAGCCGCAAGCGGACCGTATTCACCATTTCCGCTAATTGCCGTAAGTCGCCTTGATAGTGTTCCGGCTGCAACTCTGAGGTGTAATCGTTCAATGCTATTTTTCGTAGGCTTTGTTGAGCGGCGGTTACCGGCGCCACTACCGCGTCGAGCGTCCCATTAATCCCAACCACCATCTTTTGATACTCCCCGCCGTGTTGAGCCGCATCGGCCCGGGTCGTCAGGTTGCCGGCCACGGCGGCTGCGGCGAGCATATTAATATCCCCGACGACCCCCTGTAAATTGGCAACCATTTTATTAAGATTTTGCGTCAGGACATCTTGCTCCGACTTCATCTCCAGCTTGATCTGTAAATCGCCCGCGGCAATCCGCGCGGCGGCGGCGGCTTTTTCCCGTAAGTCGTTAATCATCCTGTGCGCGGCGGTCGCCAATTTCCCGATCTCATCGGAACGTGATAAGTATTTATCCGGTACCGCCACCTCAAGATTACCAATCGCAACCTGCGCCAAATAACCGGCGGTTTCTTGGACCGGTTGGACAATCATTCGTTTCGCCAGGACCGCCGACACCAAAAAGCTGATAATCACGCAGATAATCAGAATAATCACAATTCCCAGCGCTAATTCAACCGGTTTTTGGTTGCATAGTGAAAGCGGGGCGTAAGTAATCATATATAAATCCCGCGTCGGACTTTTCGTATAGGCCGCCAAATATGGAACACCCTTTAAATTTAAGATCCCGCTCCCGCTCTCGCTTCCTTTGGCGGTAACCGCCGCAAAAAATTTGGCTGCGGCCGCCCCGGCTTTCTTTAAGTTTAATTTCATAATCTGTTTCCGATTTTCACAAGCCAAAACGAAACCGTCGTTCTGCACAATTATCGACTTGATTTGGCTTCTTTGGCCATTTTCAATAACTTTCTCGGTAATTTTAACCAAGTCAACGGCCATAACAAAAAGCGACAAGTCATTTAAAGGAATAATATTCACTAATGTCGGGAACCCGCTAACCGGCGACATTTCAATTGATCCCAGCCCGATAGTGGCTTCCGGGTCAAATTTAACATTCAGGCTTTTCCCCCCGATTCCGTCAGCCACCACTACCTCTCGGAAATAATAGGCTAAATTTTCAAGGACCCCGTCGCTCTTTTGGACCCTTTCTTCCAAATATGACCCCAATGTCCGCAAAACATCAGGGTTGGCCGCCCGCCCGCGTTTCAACCCGTCAAAATACATCCGGGCATACGGGTTAAAGGCAATGGTCTGCGCTTCAATTTCCAGATTAGTTAACTGGCGGTCGAACTTGTCCCGTTTTTCGTTGTTAACCATCATTAAATTATTGACAATTTCGGCTTTCAAGGCATTACTGACATTGTGACAGACAAAGATAGAAATGATAATAGCCGGAATGATAACAAACGCATTGATGAGCCCTATCGTTTTTAACGACAAGGACCGCGAGATTTTTCTAAGC
>JASFQO010000431.1:0-3338 GCA_050115405.1 Bacillota bacterium | reverse complement strand
CCCCGGCCCGTCCACGATACTTTCGTGGATCATCCCGGCGATTTGCACCGTGAGGCTAAGATCCGTCTTAAACATGGTGACTGCTGCGGTCGCGTAATTCAGCCTTTTTAGCGTCGTTAAAGCGATCGACCGTCGACAGATAACCGGTAATCCGACGGATGCGCCGAATCGCGGTAGAACCGCAGACCGGGCAGGTATCCTCGCGAATGATCCCCCGGTGATAGCAGCCCAGACATTCATCCACCGGGTAATTAATTCCCGCATAACCCATGTTGGAAGTAGCCATATGCCGGATCAGGCTTTCATAGGCTTCCAAATTGTCGATCGGGGCGGCGTCCAGTTCTACATAACTAATATGCCCGGCATTGGTAAATTCATGATAAGGACCTTCAAGCGCCACTTTTTCAAAGGAGGAGAGTTCAAAACCAACCGGTACATGAAAACTATTAGTATAGTATTCTTTATCGGTCACTCCCGGAATGGTTCCAAAAGCCTGTCGGTCGGATTTGACGAACCGGCCGGCAAGCCCTTCCGCCGGAGTGGCTAGCAAGGTATAGTTCAAATCGTATTCTTCCGCAAAGTTATCAATCAATTTGCGCATGAAACTGACAATCTCCAGGCCCAGACGTTGCGCGGCCGGATCTTGGCCGTGATGTTTGCCGGTCAGGCTGATTAACGCTTCGGCCAAGCCGATAAAACCGATCGATAACGTACCGTGTTTGATGATCGGGGCAATCGGATCCTCCGGTTTTAAGCGTTCGGAATCGATATATAGGCCCTGACCCATTAAAAAGGGCATGTCCCGCACTTTCAGCCGGGACTGGACGCGAAAGCGGTGGTACAGCTGACGGGCGGTCAAAGTAAAAATTTCTTCCATTTGACGGAAAAAGATTTCTAAATCCCCGCCGGCTTTAATCGCTACCCGGGGCAGATTAACCGTGGTAAACGAGAGATTGCCCCGGCCGTCGCTCACCGCCGCCCCATGCCGGTCCGCAATTACCCGGGTACGGCAGCCCATATAGGCTACTTCAGTGCCGTAAGCTTTGTTAAACGAAGCGTCCATAAAAGAAAAAGTCGGATTTAAACGTTGCGCCGAAACCCGCATCGCCAATTTGAACAAGTCATAGTTCGGGTCGCCCGGCTGAAAATTGACGCCCTTTTTGACCCGGAAGATAATATTCGGAAAGATGGGCGTTTCACCGTGCCCCAAACCTTTTTCATAGGCCAGTAAGAGACATTTGCTCACTTTTCGTCCGGCGGCGCTCGTATCGCAACCGATATTCAAACTGCTGAACGGGACCTGAGCGCCGGCCCGGCTATGCATGGAATTGAGGTTATAAATTAACGCTTCCATCGCCTGATAGACCTCGTCCTCGGAGGCGTCCGCGACAAAATCGGCCATATCCCGGTCGAAAAAGGCAAAAGATTGGCCGCCATGCATGTCATTTTGAGAGCTTTGCAAAATAATGGCGGCCAGCGCCGTGGCGGACGCCGGACGTTTCGGCGGACGGATAAACCCGTGGCCGTTGTTAAACCCGCTATGCAATAATTTGACCAGCGGAATCTGGACACAAGTGAGCGTTTTACCATAAAAATCCAAGTCGTGAATGTGATAATCACCGTTTAAGTGCGCTTGCGCCATCTCTTCCGGAATCAACCGCGACAAGTAATATTTCCGGCTGGCTGCCGAAGCGATCTGTAACATCTTGGCGGAAGGCGAATTACTGATGTTGGCGTTTTCCCGGTTGGTTTCCACTAAAATATCCTGGACAATATCCATCAAATCCGATTTGGCTTCCCGCAGTTTTGTACGGCGATCGCGATAAAGGATATAAGCTTTCGCAGTTTTGGCATGCCCGGTTTCGATCAGAATTTTTTCCACCGCGTCTTGGACGTCTTCCACGGACGGGATGGCCGCCCCTAATCTTTTCAGCAAATACTGCATAACCACTTCCGCCAGTTCCTCCGCCAGTTGTCGGTCTTCTCCGCCGACTGCTTTGGCGGCCCGAAAAATGGCGGCGGCAATTTTTCCGGAATCAAAAGCCATAATCCGCCCATCGCGTTTCCGAATTGACCGAAAAGCTTTGGAGGCGGCATGATTGAACAATTCTACCACCTTATTGTCTTCTTGCTTCATTTGGCCTAAATCAACTGCCTTTTTCGCCATTACATTCCCTCCGCTAAATAATTTGAAAATTCAATTTCCCCAAATGTCGCCACGGCGCTAGCCATGTTTCTTTTGCAAAAGTGTCTGCAATTCCTGCATAAATGTCGCCACATCTTCAAATCGACGATACACCGAGGCAAAACGCACATAGGCGACTTCATCAATTTTTTTCAAGCCTGCCATCACCAATTCGCCAATCATTTCACTGGGAATTTCCTGATCCATCCGGTTGCGCAACTCCTTTTCAACCGAATCGACTAATTGCTCAACAGTGCTCAGCGATACCGGGCGTTTCTCACAGGCGCGCAGAAGGCCGTTTAAAATCTTCTGGCGGTCAAAAACTTCACGTCGCTGATCTTTTTTGATCACAATCAACGGCGCCTCTTCAATATGTTCATAAGTAGTAAATCGTTTTTGACAATGCAAACACTCCCGGCGACGCCGAATCACATTGCCATCTTCCGAAGCGCGCGAATCAATCACCTTGCTTTCAAAACGGTTGCAAAACGGGCAGCGCATCATAATCCTCCCACCCTAGATGTTGTATACTTTACTATTATATACCCCTAGATATTGGGTTGTCCAGTAAATATTTTATTTTTTTTATCCCCTTGGTTACTATTCCAGGGGTGGGGATAACGATGGCACCCGCCTGCGCTGAAAAAGGTGTTGGGGAGACTTGCCGGATTAATTAATTTTCACCAGGCAAATTAATGAAAACATTTGCGCCAAACAAAACCGCAAAAAGAGGGGATTTGGTCCCCTCCCCGATACGTTTTACCATATCGATCGCTTATTCAATATTCCCGGTAATCGTGGTATTCAATTCGGTCAACAATTTACGCAAGGCTTTTTTTTCAATCCGCGACACATAAGAACGCGAAATTCCCAACAATTTCGAGATTTCCCGTTGCGTTTTGCTAATACCGTCAGTTAATCCATAACGCAATTCAATTACTTTCCGTTCCCGTTTACTTAAAAAACCAATCCGCTCTTTCAGTTTTTCCTCTTCCAAATGCGTCTCAACCTCTTCGGCGACAACTTCGGAACCGGTATCCAAAATATCCAACAGGGTAATTTCATTCCCCTCTTTATCGGACCCAATCGGTTCATAAAGCAATAAATCATTCTTATTCTTTTTAACGGAGCGCAAATGCATTAAAATTTCATT
>JASFQO010000430.1:0-3340 GCA_050115405.1 Bacillota bacterium | reverse complement strand
CGGTTCCGCTTGATATAAATGAATGCGGTGGCGCAGCGGATCGGTAAAGCCGTCAACCAGCGTCCCGGTATCATCAATGACAAGCGCCAAATGCGCTTCCTGATTGCCGCAAAGCGTTTCGACCCGCGGCCGGTAAAATTCCATAGTTTGCAATACTTCTTTTGCCTGATCTTCAAATCCCGGTTTATAAAACACCATAAAATGTTCGGTCTTTAGGGTCAACCAATCAGACCAGCCGTAGGCTGCGGTAGCCGCGATGATGGTCAATGTCAGCGCCATCAGCCATACCTTGACAATTTTCATTCAAACCCTCCTCATGCTTTATGGATAACTTCTTTGGAGTTCACACTCCTCATGATCATTACGAGTAGAATTACATTTTGGTTCGCGCTACTCAACTTTCTTCTTTTTCCGAAACACACCCGTCACGGCCCCGCCGCCATTTGCGCACCCCCCAGATCCCGCCAATTCCTATGGCCATCAATATCAAAACAAGGTTATAACCCGGTTGCCACATCTCAAACAGCGCCCGCCAGCGCGTCCCCAACCAATAACCCAGCGTCACATATAAAGTCGCGGTAACCAAGATACTTACAGTTAAAGCCGCCATAGTCCGCCGCCTTTCGTAGCGGACAATCCCGGCGGTCAAGACAATTCCGGAGCGGGCGATCGGCAATAACCGGCTGACCAGTAACACCCCATACCCATATCTGGCAAACCAATTTTGGATTTTGGCAAACGTCCGCTGATCCAGTAATCTTTGAAAGCGGGCCTTTTCCAACAAACTTTCTCCCAAATGATCCCCCAGATTATAACAGAGCAGCGAGGCCAACCAGGTCCCGACCGACGAGCCAATAATCAGCCACAGCGGGGCCACGCCCGCGGCGGCGGCTACGGTACTTCCCGTCAGCAACACCGTATAGCCGGGAATCACCGGGATGACTACTTCCAAAAAACTAAACATCAGGACTAACAGGACAATCCCATAACTATAACTGATTAACCAAGATGAGTCTTCAAAATAGCGCAACCAAAATTCCATTATTCCCTCCGAATCAATACTATTTCTATTGTAACCCGATTGATAGTCATTTGAAAAGGTATAAACGTATTCCACTTGATATTCATCCGGCATGTTGTGACTACCCTGAAAACTACTTCTTTACCCAGCTTCTTGAGTTCAGGGGTAGGTATAACGAACTAAGCCATCAGGAAACGCTGAAAAAGGTGGCAAGACTTGCCGGATTGGCTGATGCGCCGTGAAAAGCCGCCCATTGCGTTGTCACTCGGTCGCTGCGGTGCTCGATATACAGCGAGTATTATCTCCGCTCCTCCCTCGGTCGTTCCTAACACTGCACGACTTTTGACGACGCGAATGCCAGGACTGAAAGCTCAGCCAATCCGGCAAAATCCATCGGCGCGTCTGGGTATATCGATTCCTAAATTATTTAGGAATCGCTTTACTGGGTGATAGCGCCGACTCTCGGGTACCAGGAAACCGACTAAAGATGATTTTAAAATAATAAATGAAAGCCATGCGCCATTTTTTTGCTCGTCCTTTCGAGAAAACCTGTTAATCTCCGGTCTCCTGACTCATATATTCTATTCCTAAATTTTACCCCTCGTATAGTCACAGCATGTTGGCAGCGACAGGAAGCGGCCCGTCTTTCAACCCTGACGCCAAATTGAAACAATTATCAAAATTAGTCCCATTTGGTCCCACAAGAAAGATTATCGGTTGGAGCTGGTCTTAGCTTTAATCCGAGATCGCTATCATAAAACCGGGCTTACGCCAATACGTTTGTAATGGTTAAAATTTTATTTTTATAAAAGGATTTTGATCGTCCCTGTCGAAAATATTAAACAACTTTTTAAAAGTTATTTAATAAGTTTATGTTGACTTCACTATCATTAAGATTGAGAGTAAAAGAGCTCCCAAACATGAAAAAAGCCATCAATCACGAAGTAATGCGTTCCAACAACAAACGGTTTATTTTGGAGGTCATCCGCAAAGAGGGTCCGCTTTCCAAGAAGGAGATCGCCGACCGGCTCCGGGTCAGTATCACTTCGGTGACGACTTTTATCAATGAACTGTTGGCTGAAGCGCTGATTGTCACCGGCGGCGCGGCCAAATCGACCGGAGGCCGGAAATCGGAACTGTTTCAGTCGAATCCCAATGCATTCCATGTAGCGGCAATCGATATTCAGGTCGACCGTCTTATAATCCTGTTACTCAACGCCGATGGCGCCATTTTAGCAAAAGAGCGGCTCGATTTGGCCGCAACCGACGAATGGTCCGTCGCGGCCCGGTTAAAGACGGCGCTGGAGTCGCTTTGTGACAAGACTCAAATTCCTGTCGTCAATTTGGCCGGACTGGGGATTGGCGTGCCCGGAATTGTCAATCCGGCGACCAATCGGATCGATTTCGCTCCCCATCTCGGCTGGAAAAATGTCGACCTGGCCACGCTGCTGGGAAACGATTTACCGCCGCTCGTGATGGAAAATGAGGCCAACGCGGCGGCGATCGGCGAAACCCATTGGGGCGCCGCCCAAGGCGTCGGTAATGTGATCTATGTCTCGGTCGGTATTGGTCTTGGCGCCGGATTAATTCTTAACCGACAATTGTATCGCGGTCCCAACCGCCTGGCCGGAGAATTCGGCCATATGACGATTGAACAAAACGGCCTGCCCTGCCGTTGCGGCAACCGGGGTTGTTGGGAGGTCTATGCTTCCAACGAGGCGACGTTGCGCCGTTATGCCGCCTATTCCGGCAGCAAACTAAAGGATTACGAAGAATTATTAAGTTTATTTGAAAAGGGCGATCCCGTTGCAAAACTGGCAATGGAGGAAACAGTGCGCTATCTCGGTTTGGGACTGACCAACCTCATCAACGGTTTAAATCCGGAAATGATCATCCTGGGCGGCGGCATTGTCCGGGTCCAACAACACATCTACGCCGACTTGCTCAAAAACATCAAAGAACGTTGTTCCGAATTTTCCTTTAAAGAAGTCAACCTACGTTTTTCCGAACTGGAAAACCATGCCGCCGCCCTGGGAGTCGGCTGTCTGGCAATCGAACGGCGCCTGGCGCTACTATAAAACAAAAAAGGAGTGAAAAGATGGGATACTTATTAGGTTTTGACCTGGGCAGTTCTTCGGTGAAAGCATCGTTGGTCGCGATTGCGAGCGGCAAAACCGTGGCCACGGCGACCGAGCCCCCGGACGAAATGGCAATCTCCGCCCCCAGACCGGGCTGGGCCGAACAAGACCCGGAAGTCTGGTGGCGCTATGTCAAAGAAGCCACCGCCATGTTACAACGGGACAGTCAAATTGACTTGCA
>JASFQO010000429.1:0-3344 GCA_050115405.1 Bacillota bacterium | reverse complement strand
GTCGGTTGCTTGATTAACCAGCGGCGTCCGCAAGGCGTATTTATCATCCACAATGACCTGATAACCCCGTCGTTTCCGACAATTTATGACCAATGGCGCTTTCAAATTAGCAGTACTCCGATGCGGATTACCTTCCGGTACGGTGACCAACGCCAACAGCAAAGCATCCTCCAATCGGTTTAGCTCAAGTTTTCCGGCGACTTGTCCTTCCAGTTCAAAAGCATAATCAGGGCAGACTAAAAAAGGCGAAATAGTGATAAACGCCACTTCGGTCCGGTCGACCGCTTGTAAACAGGAGAAGACGGAATTCTCCGGTTGATACCACATAAAACGCCTCATATGCTCAAAACCGGGAATCCCCTCCGGAAAATCAAGAACTTCCCTGGTATTTAACTCGATCGTTCCGAAAAATTTAGTATGAATTTCCATTAAATTCACCCTTTTTAATATTGTAAATAACTAACGCATAAAGTTCAACATATTGGTCTGCATCACCCGCGCTCCGGAGGCTAAAGCCGCCTGATATACACTTTCCTGCATTTTCAAATTCATTACCGAATCCGCAATATCGATATCTTCATTCTCGCTCAACAGTTTGTGAAATTGTCCGTCCAATTGGAAATACCGCTCGTTACTTCGTTCCAACCGGTTAACTTTAGCGCCGATCGAAGACCGGTTATTCAAAGTCCGCTCCAAGTAATTGTTGATTGCATCCAGATCACCCCGGCCCACTACCAAAAAATTGCCATTACGGATATCTGTTTCAAATTTATCCAACACGGCAAAGAAATCGGCAAAAATCCGACTGCCCGGATAACTGACCTCCAGAGCAATCCCCGGCCCGACTTCCATAATCACCGGATTGTCATCACCCTGATAATCATAATTACCATCATAAGCCGGGCGATCCGTCTGCTGGCCGGCAAAGAGATAGCGGTTGCCCAATTGAGTGTTGGCAATTTGCAAAATATGACCACGCAGTTGGTGGACCTCATCAGCATAGGCGTTAAAGGAAGACTGCGGTAAATCGCCATTGGCGGCGGCAATCGCAATTGTCTGTAAACGCAGCAAGGACTTGTTCATTTCGTTCAAAGAGGCGTCGGAAGCATTCAGCCAATCCATGGCGGCATTGGAATTATCCACATAGCGTTGCGCTTCATTGATTGCGTCATTCAACCGCAAACTGGAAATTAACCTTATCGGATCATCGGAAGGATAGCGAATTCTTTTGCCGCAGGAAAGCTCATCATAGCGTTTGTCAAGCCGCCGCAGCGAGGAATTGATATTCCGCGCGACTCCGTTACTGATTATTTTGTCTGTTACTCGCAAGATTAATACCTCCTTCCTTAATTACCGGCCGACGACTCCCATGCCGTTGATTATTTTATCCAACATCTCATCAATAGTGGTCATATAACGGGTTGAAGCATTATAAGCATTTTGAAATCTAATTAGATTGGACATTTCTTCGTCCATCGAAACTCCGGCTACCGTATCCTGGCGGTCTTGGAGATAGTTAACTAAAGTTTCCTGATTTATATAAGTTGCATTCGCTTTTTCGGAATCAATCCCAAGTTTCGCGATTAAGCCGTTATAATATTCGGTTAAGGTAGCGCTATTTTGATTCAGCAACAAATCCCGTTTAATCACATTGGCCAGTTTTCGGGCGTTTTGGCCATTCCCGGGAGCGCCATGTGGCAATTTCCCTAAAGTGGCGGTATTATCCGAGGCCGCAATTAAATTGAGGTCCATGGAAATCAGGTGATTCACCTCGATATCCGCGGCGTCATGCCCGGTAAAAAAGACTTTATGGCTGGAATCATCCAATCCGTAACCGGCTTGATGCACCTCGTTAAAACGATTGATTAAAGTACCGGTAAACTCATTTAACGCATCAATAAAATACTGAACATCAATATCTCTGGTCTCCAAAAGGCCTTTAATCTCGCCATTGGTAAAACTCACCGGGAGGCCGTTATCCGCCCAGACGACTTCATCCAGTCCGTTTTTGGCGGTGTTCTTGCGGACCTTCATGGTCGAATAGGAATCCCCCGATACTAAAATCGCGCCGTTAATCGCAATGTTAAAACGATTGTGTTTGTCAGTCGAAACTGTAATATTGGTAATTTCCGATAATTGCTGGACCAACCGTTCTCTCTGGTCAATCAGGTCGTTCGGTTCCTGATTGGAACCTTTTACTTTGCCGATAACTTCATTTAATTCGGCAATCTGCTTGGCCATGGTGTTGATCTTGTCGGTATAGACTGACAATTGTTGGTTTAAATCGCCCTGCAAATCGATTAATTGGCGGTGGGTGTGCCGGAGCGACTGCGCAAAGACGATAGCGTTTTCATTAACCGAGGCGCGCACCGAACTGTCTTCCGACCGCGTCGCCAGTTCGTTCAAGGCATTCCAAAATTGCTTCAGGCGGGCGCTAATGCTGGAGTCCGACGGTTCATTAATCACCACTTCCAATTGTTCCAAGGTATTTTGCCGCAATCCCCATTTACCTTTTAGCGCATTCTCGTTCCGCAATTGCAGGTCGATAAAATCATCCCTCATGCGCAAAATCCGGCCCGCTTCGACTCCGGTGCCAATTTGGCCGACCCCGTTACTATTGTGTAATGACGGGTAAGTATAAGGCGCGGTGGTCTCTAACACCGCCACTTGTCGTGAATAACCCGGCGTATCGGCATTAGCAATATTCTGACCGGTCGTCCGCAACGCAATTTGGTGCGCCCGCAATCCCCGGATTCCGGTTTCCAACCCTCCAAACGTCGAACCCATCCCATTCACCCCTTATAATCCAACAAATGATTTTTCGCTTTGGGATCCACCGTCTTCCCGGAAGCATTATAGGTTAAAACTTTATGGCCGGCCGGCGCGGTCAACGCATTGAGCATAAATTGCGTAATCGCCAGCGAATCTCGGATTAAATCCATATTAAACCGATTATTCGCTTGAAGTTTGGCCGCTACCTGCCGTAACTCATTTTGCTTCTCCCAAAACACCTCGGTCACCGCAGTATCGGTTTCATGGGCTTGGAAAAAAAATTGCACCTGTGAAGCACAGGCGTCATCCAGCGTTTTGAGTTGCCGGATCGAAGATTCTTCCTGAAAGACAACTTCTTCCAGCCGGGCAATATTCTCATTTAACAGCGCCTCTTTCTTTATGAGGCTTAATTCATTTAACTTTCCCAATAACTCAATCTCAGTTTGTATCATTTCCAAAAAATGGACTTCCGGCATATAACAACTACCTCCCGGCTAATTCATCCGCCAGACTCCGGTCAACCATCTTCGCCGCGATCTCCGCTCCGCTCCGCTGGTAGGCGCCGGCCTGAA
>JASFQO010000428.1:0-3344 GCA_050115405.1 Bacillota bacterium | reverse complement strand
GAAATTGTTAGGTGAGACTCTGAAGCGGATGAAAGAAGCGATTGAACGCAATGACCCGGCGGCCGGGGCTGAGGAGGACATTGCCTTTCATACGCGGCTTTTTGCCTTAACCGATAACTACATTCTCAGCAAGGCCGCCGCGTGTGTGGCGTCGCTGGTGGCGAGTTCGGTCCGGTTCAACCGGGAGAAGATTTTAGTTGACCCGGACAACGCCCGCGAGCTTTATCGGCAACATGTCGCAATTTATGAGGCGATCGCCGGGCGGCGGCCGGAAGTTGCCAAAGAACTGATGACAAAGCATTTGGAGTTTGTGTTGGAGATTTCCTAATTTTCAATTTTATTGGTCAGACCACTAGGCCAAAAAGGGGATGACCGCCGCCGAGGCCTGCGTCAAACCGGGCGGCGTCATTATTATGGCGGCCGCTTGTAATGACGGACATGGCGGCGAAGGGTTCTACCGTTGGTTCGCCAACCGGACGCCGGATGCCGTCGCTGCGGCGATTGCTGGGATCGGCCAGTTGGAGACGCTGCCCGACCAATGGCAAGCGCAGATTTTGGCGCGGGTTTTACAAAAAGCCCGGGTGATTATGGTTACGGACGACGAGTGCCCCCCGGAACTGGTCACCGCTTTTCACATGCGTCACGCCGGTTCACTGGAACAAGCTTTGGCAATGGCGGAGCAATGGGTGGGGCCGGACGCCGGGGTTACGGTGATTCCCGACGGGGTGGCGGTGATCGTGGATTAATTTAATGTTACATATTGGGACTGATATTTGGAGGTGAAGCGTATTGCGGATTATTGTCGGTATTAAACAGGTTCCCGGTACGAACAAGGTGGAGATTGACCCGGAAACCGGCGTTTTAAAGCGGGACGGCGTGGAAAGTAAGTTGAACCCTTATGACTTGTACGCCATGGAGACTGCCTTGCGCATTAAGGAACAATTGGGCGGGACGGTGTCCGTAGTCAGCATGGGCCCGCCTCAGGCGGAGGCGGTGATTCGGGAAGCCTATTTGATGGGCGCTGATGACGGCGTGTTGCTTTCGGACCGGAAGTTTGCCGGCTCCGATGTGTTGGCGACTGCGTATACCCTCTCCCAAGGAGTCCGGACGCTGGGGGAGTTTGATTTGATTATCTGCGGCAAGCAGACTACCGACGGCGATACGGCCCAAGTGGGCCCGGCGATGGCGGAATTTTTAAATATCCCTCATGTGGCCTGGGTCAGCGCCATTACCGCCGTCACGCCGGATCGGATTGTGGTGGAACAGGATTTGGCGGAAAGTTATGAAAAAGTGGCGATGACTTATCCGTGCTTGATCACGGTGGAAAAAGGCCTTGTCCAGCCGCGGCTTCCTTCCTACCGCCGAAAGCTGGACACCGCCGATCGGCCGGTACGCGTGTTGAGATTGGCGGATTTGGGCGATCAAGACACGGCCCATTATGGTATGGACGGTTCAGCCACTTGTGTGGAACGGATTTTTCCGCCGGAAACCCACCGGGAGCAAGTGGTCTGGGACGGCGAACCCGCCGCCATCGCCGCTCAAATGTGGCGGACGCTGCGGGCGGGGAAGTTTATTTAGGCAGGAGACAATGTTTCAAATACCGTACTTGGAGGGGCGGGCCGAACACAACATACACGTATGTTTCGGTAACCCCGAATAACGAACGACGATATTATGAGGTGAAACAAGAATATGGCCAAGTTAGTAATTGACGCGGGACGTTGCAATCGCTGCGGGATTTGTGTCGCGCGGTGTCCCTTCGGCGCGTTGACTATGGAAGCGGAAGGGGTGGCCGTCAACGCCGGCTGTAAGCTGTGTAAGCTTTGCATCAAACAATGTCCCGCCGGAGCAATCACCCTGGAGGAGGAGACGGCGGCCGCCGGAATCGATAAGGCGGACTGGCGCGGGATTTTAGTCTATGTGGAACATCTGGACGGAGTGGTCCATCCGGTTACTTTGGAATTAATCGGCAAGGCTCGCAAATTGGCGGGACGCCTTAACCAGCCGGTCTTCGCGCTCTGGATTGGGGCGGGAATTGCCGGACGGGCCGGGCAACTGTTGCCATACGGCGTCGACCGGGTATTGGTCTATGACGATGCGGCGTTACGTTATTTCCGGGCGGACTTGTACGCAAATCTGTTTGAGGACGGGATCAATGAATTGAAACCAACCGCGGTCTTAGTCGGGGCGACTTCGGTGGGACGCTCCCTGGCCCCGCGGGTGGCCGCTCGGTTCCGGACCGGCTTAACGGCGGACTGTACGCAGTTGGAGATCAAGCCCGATACCGATCTGGTGCAGATTCGTCCGGCGTTCGGCGGCAATATCATGGCCCGGATTGTCACCACCCGGACCCGGCCACAGTTCGCCACGGTCCGTTATAAAGTAATGGAACCCGCGACCTGTGTCGCCACGCCCACCGGGACGGTACAGCGGGGGAAAGTCCGGCCGGAACGGCTGCAATCACGCCTGGAAGTGGTCGCGGTGGTCCCCAAGGAAAAACAGGTGAATATTTCGGAGGCGGAGGTGCTGGTGGTGGCCGGACGCGGCGTGAAGAGCCGCGTCGATCTGGCTATCTTGCAAGATCTGGCCGAATTGTTACAGGGCCAATTGGCCTGTACCCGGCCGCTGGTTGAGGTGGGTTGGCTTTCTTATACCCGGCAGATCGGGCTATCAGGCCGGACGGTGAAGCCAAAGTTGTTGATTGCTTGCGGTGTTTCGGGCGCGGTCCAATTTACCGCCTGTATGAACGGCGCGGAACGGATTTTTGCGATCAACCAGGACCGGAACGCCCCAATTTTTAAAGTCGCCCATTACGGGATCGTCGGCGATCTTTATCAAATTTTGCCCCTATTGATTACCAAAATTAAAGAGGGAGGCCAAACCTCATGCCCTATAATCAAATAATAGCCGCCGATCTGCAAAAGCTGCGGGAGATCTGTCCCGGCCGCGTTTATGCCGGGGCGGAGATTAATGAGGATTTCACCCATGACGAGATGGTGGAGTATGGCAAGTATCCACCGGAAGTAGTGGCCGAGACGCTGACCACAGCCGAAGTGTCCCGGATCATGAAATATGCCAGCGAACGCCACATCCCGGTGACGCCGCGCGGTTCCGGCACCGGTCTGTGCGGCGGGGCGGTCGCCCTGTATGGCGGGATTATTCTCTCCCTGGCGAAGATGGACCGGATTTTGGAGATTGACCCCGCCAATTTGACCGTTACTACCGAACCGGGCGTACTGCTGATGGAACTGGCCAAGACCGTGGCCGAACAGGATCTGTTATATCCCCCCGATCCCGGCGAAAAAAGCGCGACGATCGGCGGCAATGTGATGACCAACGCCGGC
>JASFQO010000427.1:0-3351 GCA_050115405.1 Bacillota bacterium | reverse complement strand
AGTCAGCATTCCGGTTTCAATGATGGCTCCGTCGGACACGGTTAACCCTTTTTTCACCTGTAACTCAGCGCCGCTAATATTTGCGCCGGCGGTAGCTTCTAATTGCGCATTTTCAACTTCCAACCCTTGCTTGGCATAGAATAATCCATTACTGACAACATGACCGGTCGCCGCATTGCCCAATGTCACCTGGCCCTCTGCGGTAAAAGCCGAACCGTTGGCCACGGTTAACCCGCCTTTAGCGGTCAAAAGCCCGGTTTCAACCACCGTTGTATTGTCCAAAATCGTAGAACCTTTTACAGTTAAACCGTTTTTGACTTCCAGGTCGCCGGTCTCAATCACTGCTCCCTGATTGACGGTTAAACCTTGCTGTGCTTCCAATTCACCGGTTTTAACCACTGCGCCCTGATTCACTGTCAAACCTTGCTGGGCTACTATCTCACCGGTCTCAACCACCACCCCTTGATTTACAGTTAATCCCTGCCGCGCCGTTAACTTACCGGTTTGAATCTCCGCCCCCTGATTTACAGTTAATCCCTGTCGTGTCGTTAACTTACCGGTTTGAATCTCCGCTCCGTTAGTAACCGTCAAACCGTTACCCGCTGTTAATAAACCGCCTGTTATGTCGGCGCCCGCTTGAGCTTCCAATTGGCCGCCGGAAATTACCGCTCCTTTACTAGCCGTGAAGCCGTCCTTCGCCACTAAAGCAGCGCCGCTAAACACACCGCCGGCTTGCGCTTCAAGCATACCGGTTTCAATCACCGCTCCGTTAGTCACATTCACGCCGTTTTGGGCATGGAGAGCCAATCCGCTGATAATCGCGCCGGCATTGGCATTTAAGGCTTTTCCGGTTACCGTCATTCCGGCTTTGGCTTCCAATAAACCGCTTACAATCGTAGCGCCGTTTTGAACACTTAACCCTTGCTCGGCCGTTAACGCCGCTCCGGAAACAGTCAGCCCTTTTTGGGCCAAGACGGCGTCGTCAATGGTGGTTTCCCCTTGCAGCTTAACTTTGCCGTCAACCACAACCCGGTAATCATCCACGCTCGTTGTGCCGATCCCCAGATTACCGTCGCCATCAACAACTAAAGCTGTCCGGTCATCCCCGTAATCCACTTGTAAAGCGGCGCCGGAGGCGGCGGCAATATGAAGCTGGGCGTCCGGCGCATCGTTGTTCACTCCAATGAAACCATTTTCTCTTTTAATATACAACCGGCTGGCACTATCGGCGGTCGCTACATTCAGACCGTTTCCTCCCGTTTCCGATTGAGCGTTGACGCGCCATACGGGATTATCTTTGCTGCTGGAAAAGTCCAGCCACCTATATTTATTCCCTTGTTGGAGCAGCTCCATGGGCTCGCCTTTTTCCGATACCCCAATTCCATCTTCCGCAATATTAATCATTGAGTCGATCAAATCGGCAAAATCATCCTCAGTAGGCTTATTGCCCGTCGTAAACAGCTTGTATAAATCTTCTCTACTTTTGCTTCCCATATCTATTCTCCATTATTAAATATTAATATTTCCCGCGGATATTTTTCTTGGATTGCCAAAACTTCCGTTAGATTTTTGGCCGTTTCCACAAGGGATTTCAGCCGGTAAAATTCATTGCGGAATGTCTCAACTGTGTACTTAATATTTGCCGTCGTTTGTTCGTCGTAAATTCCCAACAAAGCATTTTGGATTTTATAGTCAGGTATAAACTGATTGCGAACCGTCAAAGACAGATCGGAAAACTCCTTAATTTTTAATTCCTGATAATAAGCAAAAGTAATTAATTCTTCATTGAACAATTCTTCCAAAGATAAAGTTGTTTCGCCATTTTCAATCATCTTCGGAATATCATCCAAAGTGATTATCCGGTCCTGAAGCAATTCTTTAACTGTTTTTAATTCGATTGTTTCTTCATGCCCGGTACCGGATATCTTCTGATTCGGTTGTAAAGTCAACAATCCGTCGGCGACTTGTTCGGAAAGTGTTTTGTAAACTATTTTAGCCTCTAAGCCTTCTCCTTCCAGTTTCTCATAGGGGGATAGTGTAATTAACCCTGCTGCGATTTGTTCCGCTAAAGTTAAAGGCAGATTATTGGTTTGAGCCGCAGCCGCAGCCGCATCCGACCCGCTTGTTTCCGCGATCGTCTCAATGATATTGCCGTTTTCATCGATCATAAAACTTTCCGGCACATACTCGAGATCGGTTTTTCCGATTTCCATGGTTTTAGCGTTAAATTGATAATAAATATCTTCCGCTGTTAAATTTTGTTCCAATGGAGCCGGATTAATATGGACAATTTTTTTACTCTTGATATATCGGACAATGTACATCGCTTTCTCCTTAATATTTAATACAAAACATTACGGCGACATTTTGGGGTCTGGTCTCCTCGGCGCCGGTACTACCGACACTACCGGAAGGTATAAAACCGTGCGTATGCGTACTACTCCATGTTCTCGCTCCGGAATTATATGCAAGGTAATTCTCCCAGGTAGGCGAAAATCTAAAGCTGCCTAAACCCGAATGACGCCAGCTATAGCCGCACAAAGCTCTGCGATATGACGAGCTATGATGGACATGCGTATGAGAGCCACCCGATATCGTACCATAAGAACCGGAAAACGCATGGTTATGGCTACCTATCGTAGCGGCTTGGTAATTACCAATCCTCCTGGTACCGGGAAGATAACCGCGCAAAAACTGATTCCGCAAATTCGGCACGTTAAAAGTAGTACTGCCGTTACCGGCTCCGTAGGTTATTCCAATCAATCCGAACAACCGAGCATATTCGGTCCGTGAGACCGCCTGCCCGTTACATTCAAGCCAACCCTCCGGGACTGCCGTCATCCCAAAAGCAGTAATCGAACCCGCCAAGAGATTATCAATATATTCTTTGACAGCTTGCTCCGTTGGCAATACCGTATTGCTATTACGGGACAACTTAGTATCAGTCGAAATTACATTCACCGTTGCGCCCGAATTCAACTTTAAACTGTTGATCGCCGCCGTATTAAGCGTCGTAGTCCGATTAACCGCCAGATTATCATTAATAATGACATTGCCCACGTTCGAACTGACGGCGCCGTTAAGATAGATCCGATCAGCCTGGCTGTCGCCTAAAACAGCCGTGCCGGTGACCTGTAAATTATCATCGATGACTACATCGCCGCCGGTGGAGCTTACTGTCCCGTTCAGATAGATCTTGTCGGTCGCCGCGTTACCTAAAGCAACCGACTCCGTTACCACCAAATGATCGTTGACCACCACATTGCCCACATCAGAACTGATTGTCCCATTTAAAATGATACTGTCGGTTTGCGCGTCACCGACAACCGTTTTACCCGTAATCCTGAGATC
>JASFQO010000426.1:0-3371 GCA_050115405.1 Bacillota bacterium | reverse complement strand
TTAGCCGGCGCCGAAACATGCGCTGCGTCGGCCATTGTGGGCTATATTACCACGGCAGAGCCATATGCCGCTCTATTTCAGCTTGAGCCTCCCCAATCATTTATTATTGATGACCGGATGATCATCCCACCCCCCAAAAACGGCCGGGACACCGTGATTGTGCGAGGCCCCAATATTAAGGGGCTTCCGGAGTTTACCCCGTTGGAAGATTGTATTGACGCCAAAGTTGTCATGAAAACCGGAGATAATATTTCCACTGACCACATTATTCCGGCCGGGGCTAAAATTGTCCCGTTGCGTTCCAACATCCCCGCAATTTCGCGATATGTTTTTTCCCGGATGGACGAAAATTTTTATCAGCGCGTCATTAGGCCGGGGGCGGTATCATTGTGAGCGGACATAATTACGGACAAGGTTCCAGCCGGGAACACGCGGCTTTAGCCCCCAAATATCTAGGAATTAAAGCCGTGCTTGTCAAATCATTCGCCCGGATTCATTTGCAAAATTTAGTAAACTTCGGGATCGTCCCGCTGATTTTTGAGAATGAGGAAGATTACGAGGCAATTACCTTGGGAGATCAATTGCAAATTGAAAACTTGAGGGAATCGGTAAAAACGGGGGAAATAACGGTCCGCAATCTCACGCGGGGCAGCGTTTTAATGGCGCGGCATTCGCTGACCGGCCGACAGCGGGATATTTTGATGGCGGGCGGTTTATTGCGGAGCATCGTTTCCAAATGATTGACGAGGAGTGATGAATGATGATTGAGATTCCATGTGTGATTATGAGAGGCGGTACCAGTAAGGGATTGTTTTTTATGGAGCGTGATTTGCCCAAAGACAGGAAATATCGTTATGAGTTGATTTCAAAAGCCTTTGGAAGCCCCGATCCAACCGGAATGCAAATTAACGGACTGGGCGGCACCGCGGCGAACATGAATAAGCTGGCAATTATCAGCAAGCGGGAGGGAGAAAGCAACGCCGTAAATTATGATTTCGGGCAGATCGATATCGGAAGCTGGATTGTAGACACCAGAGCGAATTGCGGCAACATTTCGTCTGCGGTTGGACCTTTCGCGGTGGACTACGGACTGGTGGATGAAATCACGGAGCCGATTACCAAGGTGAAAATTTTTAATATCAATACCCAAAAATACATAGTGTCCCATGTTCCGGTGCGGAATGGCAAAACGCTTTACGAGGGCGATTATCGCATAGCCGGGGTCAATCGGCCGGGCAGCAAAATCCGCTTGGATTTTTTAGATCCGGGCGGCGCGACTACAGGAAAGCTGTTGCCAACCGGCAAGGTTATTGATGTAGTTAAAACGGAACATTTCGGCGAGTTCGAAGTTTCCTGCGTAGACGCTGCCAATCCCTTTTTATTTGTGCGGGCGCGTGATCTGGGGCTCTCGGGCGGGGAATTGCCACAAGAAATTACCAGTCATCCGGACGCCTTAAAAAAAATGTTGGAAATTCGCGCGGTAACCGCAGTAGTGCTGGGATTTGCCAAAAACGTCCGGGACGCTCATGAAAACAGCCCGGCGGTTCCTAAATTTTGTATGGTAGCGCCTGCCACGGATTACCGGACGATAGGCGGGGACTTGATTAGGCAAAGTGAAGTGGATGTGGTTGTCCGCATGTTGTCTATGGGGAAACCTCTACCGGCACTGGCGATTACGGGCTCCATTTGTATTGGGGTGGCCTCAAAAATAAAAGGCGCTATAGTACAGGAAGCATTAACTAGGGATGCAAACGCTAAAAACGAGATTAATATTGGACACCCCAGCGGTCTGATTTCCATGAGCGTCGATGTCCGCATGGTGGACGGCGCCTATCAGGCAATCAGTGGGACGGTATACCGGACCGCCCGCAAGTTAATGTGCGGGACGGCTTTCATTCCGGAATAGAATTCACTTACGGAAAGAAGGTGAGAAGAGCGGATTTTTCCTGATTTATGATTTGAATATGCGAAGGAGTTGGTTTTTTGAATAAGGAAGAGATCAGAATACTCACTCCCAGTGGTATGCTGGGATATGGAATACCGGAAATGTGGTTTCAAAAAGGTCTGGAAATGAAGCCGGATGCGATCACGGTTGACTCCGGCTCGACGGACAGCGGCCCCCAAAAACTAGGGTTGGGCGACATGACCTGTACTTTTGAAGCCTATTACAAAGAACTCCAAATGTTGCTTGACGCCTGTCACGCAAGGAAAATACCGCTGTATGTAAGTTCGGCGGGAGGAGACGGGACCAACGCGCATGTGGATATCTTCGTTGATATGATTACCAAAATTGCGAAAGAAAAAGGGTATCACTTCAATATCGCGGTTATCTATAGTGAAATTGATAAAGAATATGTCAAGCGTAAAATCCGACAGGGTCAGGTAACTCCCTGCGGCCCTTTGGAAGATTTAACTGCGGCGGAAGTTGATCAAGCTACTACCATCGTGGCTCAAATGGGAGTAGAACCCTATATCAAAGCGTTAAAGAATAATGATAAAATTAATATCATCATCGCGGGGCGTTCGTATGATCCTTGTCCGACAGCGGTATTGGGAATTATGAACGGTTTTGATCCCGGCCTGTGCTGGCATATGGGTAAAATCATGGAATGCGGCGCTTTGTGCGCCGAACCCAGCGGACGCAATATTTTCGGTATTCTCCGGAAAGATCATTTTATTCTGGAACCGTTGAATCCGGAAGAAAAATGTAAAACTTATTCCGTGGCCGCCCATACCTTGTATGAAAAATCCCATCCTTATTTATTGCCGGGACCCGGCGGTGTCTTAGACCTTTCCGGTTGTCAATTTGAACAAATAACCGAAAGAAGCGTTAAAGTTTCCGGCAGTAAATTTATTCCCAAGGAATATGCGGTCAAACTTGAAGGCGCGAAAAAGGTCGGTTTTCGAACTCTTTGTGTGGCGGGAGTCCGCGACCCCATCCTCATTGGACAGATCGACGGCTTTCTGGATGGGATCCGCGCGGACCTGGATCAAACCTTTGCCGATATTAAAGGCGATTATTAAGTTATTTTTCATGTCTACGGCAGAGATGGCGTGATGGGTGAACTGGAACCGGAGCGGGAGAGGCTGTCCAAAGAACTTTGTATCATCATTGAAGTCGTGTCTTCAACTCAGAAAAGGGCTAACGAAGTATGCAACCGGGCGCGAATCTATTTATTACACAACCCTTATCAAGGACGTATCGCCACCGCCGGTAATATTGGCCTTCCCTTCACTCCGCTGGAACTGCCGATTGGCGAGGTGTGCAAGTTTAACGTGTATCACTTGATGAAAATTGTTGATCCGGTCGAATTATTTCCCATAAAGTATTTGGAGGTGTAAAATGGAAAACAGCATTCCCTTGAAAGATA
>JASFQO010000425.1:0-3389 GCA_050115405.1 Bacillota bacterium | reverse complement strand
TTATTTTTTAGCCAAAGCAGAAAATAATAATTTGGTATTTGATCATTGCATTCTATGCCGATAATTCCTTGATTAAGAGCTGTCGGAATCTCTGTTATGGCAAGATAGCCAATTGGCGCTCTTGATGAAAATAAAACAGCTCCTTTAGGTAATAAACCACCACTAATTTCTTTCAATCCCAGCGCAGTTATTTTTCTTTCCGTGTGCAACAATACGGAATATCTTATTTTTGCGAGATCTTTGGGAGTAGTCCAATTGATATTACCATTATTCCAAAAACCATTCTCTTTTGTACTGGGTGTACTGCCGCCTTTGATATCCAACACATCTCCAATAGTCCGAATTTCCCACCCCTGCGGTATCAACCCCAGCTCACTCGCGACAAACTCTCCGTCTTGCAACGGTTCAAAGTCAATAAACCAATACTTAAAAATAGCCTGAGCCATTGCTTCAAGAGTTTGATTAGTCCGGTTGTTGAGTTCGATTTTGGCGTCGATGACGGTAAGGATATCTGATATGGCTTTTTGTTCCGATAAAGGCGGAAGTGAAATACTTAATCCTTCAATATCACCGGGCTTAATAGACGGATATGCCGAAGCGCTCTGTTCTGCAATGGCATGCAATACTTCCATAACGTTTTCTTGAGAAAGGTACCAATATAAAAAACGATTATCCACAAACTTATCTTTACCGTTAATAACTGCAAAACCTGTCGATACAAGCATATTTTTTAACGGCCTTTTGATAATTCCATAGTGTTTTTGATTTGGCCTTACTGTTGAATACACAATATCATTAGCATTTACCTTTCTTTTAGCTCTACTTGGTATCTTATCTTTCTTAACATCAAGATATTGAATATTTTCTATTATATTTTCATAGATATTTCCAGTATCAAGATAATTTATGTAATCCCAATTGTCGGTATGGGAATAATTATTTTGATTGATTTCGATAACTTCTCCAAGCTTAACAGTTTTCCACTCAGAACTCATGCCCAATCCTCCCCAGGTTCTTTCGGATGAGTCTCTCCAGTTCATGCGAGTTGACGAACTGCTCGGCCAACTCTCCGGCGAGCCGGGTCATCTTCGCGTCAAACGGCTCGTCATCTTCGGGAGTTTTCGCAATGCCCACATACCGTCCTGGAGTCAGGATAAACTCGTGACCCTGAATCTCTTCCTGTATGGCCGACTTGCAGAAACCGGCCACATCCCGATATTCGCCGCATCCGGCTTCACCCCGCCAGGCATGGTAAGTAGCGGCGATCTTTTGAATATCCGTATCGGATAACTCCCGATGTACCCGGTCCACCAGACTGCCCATTTCTCGGGCGTTGATAAAAAGCGTCTCGCCCCGGCGGTCCCGCAATTTGGGCGGCGCTTTCTTTTTGGCTAAAAACCACAGGCAGACTGGGATTTGAGTGGAATAAAAAAGCTGTCCCGGCATGGCGACGATACAATCAACCAAATCAGCTTCAACAATATTTTTCCGGATCTTACCCTCGCCGGAAGTATGGGAAGACATCGAACCATTCGCCAAAACAAACCCGGCAATACCGCGTGGCGAGAGGTGATGGATAAAATGTTGCACCCAGGCATAGTTGGCGTTGCCGGCCGGCGGGGCGCCAAACTTCCAGCGGATATCTTTCCGGAGCCGGTCGCCGCCCCAGTCACTGACGTTAAAGGGTGGATTAGCTAAGATATAATCGGCTTTCAAGTCCTTATGCAGTTCTTCATGAAAACTGTCCGCGTGTTTGCCGCCCAGATTGCCATCAATTCCCCTGATCGCCAGATTCATTTTACAAAGCCGCCAAGTGGTCGGGTTGGACTCCTGACCGTAAATCGCAATATCCCCCAGCCGGCCCTGATGGTTTTCGATAAACTTTTCGCTTTGGACGAACATCCCGCCCGAACCACAACAGGGGTCGAAGATCCGGCCTTTATTCGGCTCCAGCATCTCAACCAGTAGTTTGACAATTGATTGCGGGGTATAGAACTCGCCGCCCAATTTCCCCTCGGCGCTGGCGAATTTACTTAAGAAATATTCATAGACCCGGCCCAGGACATCCTTGGAGCGGCTTTCCTGATCGCCGACCTGAATTGAACCGACCAAGTCCACCAGTTCGCCAAGACGTTGTTTATCCAATGCCGGCCGGGCATAATCCTTGGTCAAGACTCCTTTCAAAGTCGGGTTGTCTTTCTCAAGCGCTACCATGGCGTCGTCGATGATCCGGCCAATCTCCGGCTGCTTGGCGTGATCCTTAATCATCCGCCAACGGGCTTCCTTCGGCACCCAAAAAATATTCCGGGCCAAATATTCATCCCGATCTTCCGGATCGGCCCTCTCCGCCTCCCTGGCCTTTAACTTGCAATACACCTCCTCAAAAGCGTCGGAAATGTATTTCAAAAAGATCAAACCTAAAACTACATGCTTATATTCGGCGGCATCCATGTTGTTGCGTAGTTTGTCCGCAGCTTGCCACAACTTTTCCTCAAATCCGATATTTGCGCCATTTGCGCTTGTTTGTGCCATATTGGATATCCGCCCGTTCATGTAAATCGTCCTCACGCGCCCGGTATAGAGCGGTGGTCTCCGGATCGGAACTTAAAATATTCCAAATTTTTTTAAACTCATCCGCGTGATTTTAGATTAGCGATTGTCATTTTTGCGGTAAGCGCTCCATAATGACTAATCGTTACTCCTTTTAGATCCGGATTTAGCCTTAATTATTATCTGTACTCATGTTTTTTTAACTACAGATAATATATTAACAATCATTAATAATTTTGTCAATAAAAAAAGGGAAGTATTAAAATAAAAAAACTACCCGGATGCAATGAAAGGCCGCCAAGCATTTGACTCATCCGGGTAGAACCTGCATATACATAACATCCGCCTTTATTAAACTGACGGTATTGCCTGATTGCCGCCGTATCGTCGGCGGGTACAACGCCCCCGCTTACTCGGCTTTTACGTGAGTTATACGGCGAAACCTCACGGGTACTCCTGTGCTACCAATAATACATAATTGCCAATATAAATAAGACATTACAACCCAAACTTCCCAAACTCGCCGTATCGTCGGCGGGTATGACGCCCCCGCTTACTCGGCTTTTACGTGAGTTATACGGCGAAGCCTCACAACGGTTGCTAAGTAGGATATAAGCTGAAATATTTCATTGACGATAATCACCTCCCCCAAAAATTTTATTTTATTTCTCTTTATCCGGAGGAAGGTTGAGAAAGTCCTGCCCCCGAAGAGAAAAAAGAAAACAATTAACAGCAACTAGTACATTGTAACATCTTATTTTATAAAAAACATTTGCCTATTTTCCGGCAAGTCGTACTCAATTTTTTATAATTTTTAGATGTTACACTGTACTAATAAA
>JASFQO010000424.1:0-3389 GCA_050115405.1 Bacillota bacterium | reverse complement strand
ATGATAGAATGAATGTTGGATTTAAGCCAACTAGATCGAAACCCCTGGCTGGGAGTTGCGATGCTCCGACGCAACACGCGGCGGGAGGCGTTTTATCAAAAAGGAGGTGACACTGTATGTTAACACTGGAACAGAAACAAGCTATTATCAATGATTATCGGATTCATGAGGGCGATACCGGTTCACCCGAAGTCCAAATCGCTATTTTGACTGAAAGAATCAATTACCTGACCGAACATTTAAAAACTCATAAGAAGGATCACCACTCTCGGCGGGGTCTTTTGAAGATGGTCGGGCAAAGGCGCGGTCTGTTAAATTATCTGATCAGTAAAGATATTAAAAGGTACCGGGCAATAATCGAGAGACTGGGTCTGAGGAAATGATTGGAAAAGCGGGTTTCCCGCTTTTCTTGCTTATTAACGATCATATATTTGCAGGAAGGAAAGTCTTGATTTGCGGAATACTATTTTGAAGTAGGGTGAAAATACCGTCAGTAGTTACACTCACAGTCTTGTGCCCGCACAGCCAGGGCATGGACGTTAGGGTGAAAATACGTCAGTAGTTACACTCCACGTATTGTGCTTGCGAACTTAAAGATAGCAAGCGTGGAAGTTATGAAGTCAGAAGTTTTGAGGAGGATGAATGATGCAAAAATGGGAAATGACCTTGGGAGGCCGTCCGTTAATAATTGAGTATGGTAAAATGGCGAAGCAGGCCAATGCGGCAGTGTTGGTGCGCTATGGCGATACGGCGGTTTTGGTGACTGCGGTAATGGCCGCGAAACCCCGGGAAGGGATTGATTTCTTTCCCTTGTTGGTGGATTATGAGGAACGCTTGTATGCGGTGGGGAAAATCCCGGGCGGTTTTATTAAACGGGAAGGCCGCCCCCAGGAGAGCGCGGTTTTGGCGGCGCGGATGATTGACCGCCCGATCCGGCCGCTGTTCCCGGAAGGGTTTCGCAATGATGTCCAGGTTGTCGCCACCGTCCTTTCGGTCGAGCCGGATAATGAACCGAGCCTGGCGGCTCTGATCGGTGCTGCGGCGGCTTTGCATATTTCCGAGATCCCGTTTATGGGACCGATTGGCGGGGTTAAAGTCGGGCGGGTTAAGGGAAAATATCTAATTAATCCCACTGTGGCCCAGATGGAAAAGACCGATATGCAAATAACCGTAGCCGGGACTAAAGATGCCATTATGATGGTGGAAGCCGGCGCTAAAGAGATTTCCGAAATCGAAGCCTTGGAAGGCATTCTTTTTGGTCATAAAGCTATCAAAGAGATTGTGGCCTTTATCGAAAAAATCCGGGCCGAAGTTGGGAAACCCAAAGTGGAAGTGACGCTTTTCGAACCGGAACCCGATCTGGACCGGGCTGTCCGCGAATATGCTTCCGCTAAATTGGCGGCGGCGATCAAGACTGAAGAGAAACTGCAGCGCGAAGAGTTGATTACCGCGGTTCAGGAAGAGACCAGGCAGCATTTTGAAACCATTTTGGGAGAAGACTATACGGCGGTTTTAAAAGAGATCAACGAGATCCTGGAAAACATGGTTAAAGAAGAAGTCCGGCGGATGATTGCCGTGGATAAAATCCGGCCCGACGGTCGCGGTTTATCCGAGATTCGCCCGATTACCTGCGAAGTAGGAGTATTGTCCCGGACGCACGGCAACGGCTTGTTTACCAGAGGCCAAACTCAGGTGTTGACGGTCTGCACTTTGGGACGGGTTAGCGAAGAACAGATCCTGGACGGTTTGAGCGAAGAAGTTTCCAAACGGTATATCCATCATTATAATTTCCCGTCTTATAGCGTGGGGGAGGTCAGGCCGCAACGCAGCCCCGGCCGGCGGGAGATCGGGCACGGCGCGTTGGCGGAAAGAGCGTTATTACCGGTTATTCCGTCTGAAGAAGAATTCCCGTATACGATCCGGTTGGTTTCGGAAGTGTTGGAGTCCAACGGTTCTTCGTCGCAAGCGAGTGTCTGCGGTAGTACGCTGGCTTTGATGGACGCCGGCGTCCCGATTAAAAAACCGGTCGCCGGGGTGGCGATGGGACTTTTGAAAGATGGGGACGATTTCGCTATTCTCACCGATATTCAAGGCTTGGAAGACCATTTCGGCGACATGGACTTTAAGGTTGCCGGGACTAAAGACGGGATCACGGCGATCCAGATGGATATTAAGATTTCCGGGATTGACCGGGCGATTCTCTCGCAGGCTTTGGAACAGGCGCGTTTAGGCAGACTGTTTATTCTGGACAAGATGTTGGCGGCAATTCCCAAACCCCGACCTGAACTTTCCGCTTATGCGCCCCGGATTATCACCTTTGAGATCGATCCGGACCGGATTCGCGATGTGATCGGGCCGGGCGGCAAGATGATTCGGAAAATTGTGGAAGAAACCGGCGCGGAAATTGATATTGAAGACGACGGTCGGGTCTTTATCGCGGCGGTCGACGCCGAGGCCGGCGCCAAGGCACAGGAGATTATCAAGCGTTTGACCAGCGATGTGGAAGTCGGGGCGACCTATATGGGTAAAGTGACCCGCCTGATGAATTTTGGCGCGTTTGTCGAAGTCTTGCCGGGCAAAGAAGGTCTGGTGCATATTTCCCAATTGGCCCGGGAACGCGTTGCCAAAGTGGAAGATGTGGTTAATGTCGGCGACGAGATCTTAGTTAAAGTGGTCGAGATTGACAAACAAGGCCGGGTGAATCTCTCCCGAAAAGCGGTGTTGGGCGAGGAAGCCGCCGGCGAGTAGGGACTATCGCCGGGCGCCGCTTGGTCATAATTTTAGCTACGCTTGAAAGCGGCAAGTTACAACAGATGCGGGACAATTGCGGCGTTGCCGCAAAATTACCCGCCTTATCCATACCATGAAGCGAAGTGGTATCGGAGAGCGAAAATCCTTCGGTGTTGGTGAAAACTGAAGGATTTTATTATCCGCTATTTTTTTACATAAGATATTGACGTAACTCCAAAGATCTTCTATAATTAAAATGTAATATATTTCCAATGATATTACAAATAATTTAAGAGGAGTGGTAACATGACAGGCAAGAAATTGTTGCGTAATGGATCATTGTGGTTACTGACGGTAGTTTTATTGACCTTAAGTGTGGCCGGCGGGGTTTTAGCGGCACAGACAGAAGAGGCTGCGGCGACGATTGAAAGCTTTTATTCCGACCCGGCTGTAGTCGGAGCGGGCGAGACGGCGACGCTTCATTGGAAAGTTACCAATGCCTCCGCGGTTGAGATCATCGGGATTGAAAAGGAAGGGGAAGAGTTGGGTTTGGAAGATTCGCTGGAAGTCTGGCCGCTGACTACTACCTCATATATTCTCATTGCCTATGGGTTGGACGGCAATGTGGTCAGCAAAGCGTTCACCGTCAATGTTGATTT
>JASFQO010000423.1:0-3393 GCA_050115405.1 Bacillota bacterium | reverse complement strand
TCCTCAAACAATGGATGAACTCTTGGCCGCAGCCAAAAAATTAACCAAAGACAATATGTATGGCATTGTGCTTAAAGCGGGGAGAGGTCAAGCGTCAAATGGTTATATCTGGCCGATGTTTCTTCGTTCCTACGGTGGCGATTATTTTAATAAAAAATTTAAGCCGATCTTTAATAATTCCAAAGGGCGAAAGGCTACTCGATTTTTTGCGGAATTAATAAAATATTCACCTCCAGGAGTAATCAATATGGGTTGGAATGAAGTTCAGGTATCCATGCAGCAAGGGCAAGCGGCGATGACCATTGATGCGACTAATTTCGCCCAGGTGTTTGAAGGCTCCAAAATGTCCAAGGTGGCTGGAAAAATCGGTTATGCTCCGGTTCCCAAAGGCCCGGCGGGACGCTTCCCGGCTATTGCAGTTGCTTCTTTGGGAGTAACTGCGTTTTCAAAAAAGAAGGAAGCTGCCTGGGAGTTTATTAAGTGGGCTTGTAGCTCGAAAGTACAAAAAGCGATGGCGAAAGACGGTACACGTTCGGATGTGACCAGAAATTCCGTATTTATGGATCCGGAATATCAGAAAATATATAATTGGGATAATGGCAACTGGTATAAAGTAACTCAGGAAGCAATGAAAATGGCGCTGCCTTTCTATCGCCCGGTAAACATCCCGGAATGGCCCAGCATTGGCGATGCAATTTCCATTCAGGTGCAGTCGGCTTTCATCAAAGCAAAAGATGTAAAAAAAGCATTAGATGATGCTGCGCTTGAAGTGAAAAAAAGTATGCGTGAAGCGGGATACTATTCAAAATAAATACGATAATCCGATACTGACGGGCTGAGAATGTCTGATTCTCAGTCCCGTTATTTAGGGTGAAAATTGCGTTCTCGCAATTTTCACTCACAGTTTTATGGCTGAAGCATAGCAAGGCCATGAACGTTAGGGTGAAAATAGGCATGAGGCACGAGACGTAAGGCATGAGTGTGGCTGTTGGCTATTAGCTATTAGCGACTATTTTTATCTGATTTTGCCACGACGCAGGCATAAACGTTAGAGTAAATGTACATTGTACATCCACGGAAACTCATTTAAGGGCAAGTGCAGCACTGCCAATGCTGCCGGGGTGCGGGCCTTGACTCTATGCCGTCCATGGCGAGCAGGCTTGTGGATTTCCTATCCCATAGGTGGTCCCCGCGACTAACTATAAACCCCTTCCCTTGAGGGAAGGGGTGGGATGGGTTGGCCCAAAAGCTTAGCTGTCAGGTTTTTAGAGTTTTCGTGGACGTTTTACATTATTCGTGGGGTGAAAGAAAAATGAATATAAAGCCTCTAAAATTACATGATATGACTGAAAAAACCGAAAAGATGTTATTGGTTCTGCCAATCATAATTGTTTTATTGCTTTTTACTACTTTTCCATATTTAATGACGTTAATACTTGGCTTTTTTAAATTGGATATGGCCGACCCCGCCGGGACCAGATTTTTAGGTTTGTTGAATTATATTAATGTTTTTTTTGATCCGCGTTTTTGGAATTCAATCATGGTTTCTACTTACTTTGTAAGTGTTGCTACCTGTATCGAGTTATTATTTGGCGTAGCGTTGGCCTTGTTGTTACAACAGATTAATCGCGGTCGGGCCGTGTTTCAGTCATTGCTGTTAATACCGATGGTTGTTCCGCCAATAGTTGTCGGTTTAAACTGGAGAATGCTGTATGACCCGAGTTACGGAATGATCAACTATTTTTTAAAACTATTGGGTTTGCCGATGCAGACTTGGTTATCGCAGCCGCAATACGCCCTGTCGGCGTTGCTGGTGGTGGATGTTTGGCAATATACGCCGTTTGTAACTTTATTAGTTTTAGCTTTATTAATGAATTTGCCGGAAGATCAATATGAGGCGGCAAAAATTGACGGGGCTTCCGGTTGGCAGATGATTTGGGCAATTACTTTGCCGATGATCAAAACGGGCTTAACGGTTGTGGCTACCTTAAGAGCGATTGAGGCATTTAAAGAATTTGCCAAGATTTATACTTTAACCTCCGGCGGACCGGGAATCGCAACTGAAACCTTAAATTATTATGTGTATATTACCGGGTTCGAGCATTATAAGTTGGGGTATTCTTCGGCCTTAGCGACCATTTTATTTATCTGCGCTATCGGGTTTAGTATACTGTTGCTCATGTTAAACAAGGCAAGTTCCGAGGAGGCGTCTTAATGAATGCATTGAATGATATTCGCGAAATGAGTAATAAAAACAATCGACAAATCAGACAAATTTGGCTTTATGGGTTGACTTCTTTGATAGTGCTTTGTTTCCTTTTCCCGGTAATCTGGTTATTTTTAACCTCAATTAAATCGCGGGTCGACGCCTTTGCCATGCCACCGGTTTGGTTTTTTAAACCGACGTTTGAAAATTACCGTTCCTTGTTACAGGATGAACCGTTTTTTAAATATTTATGGAACAGTTTTGTGATTTCATCCACTGCCGCCCTTTTGGCGGGCTTGCTTGGAACCCCAATGGCTTATGCGTTAACTAGATTTAAATTTCGGTGTAAAAATCTTTTAGCGTTTTGGATTTTAGCGTCAAGAATTGCCCCGCCGATGGCGTTGGTCTTGCCTTTTTTTATGATGTTTCGCGCCCTAAACTTGGTAAATAGTTATTTATCGATCATAATCATTTATATGACTCTCAATCTGGCCTTTATCGTCTGGATGATGCGGGGCTATTTTGCCCAGGTGCCGGTGTCCATTGAGGAAGCGGCCAAAATCGACGGATGCTCGATTATAGCAACGCTGTTCCATGTCACACTGCCATTAGTCTCGCAGGGCCTTTCGGCATCTTTGGTCTTTTGTTTTATGGCTAATTGGTCGGAATTTGTCTTAGCATTAATTTTTACCGGGTTGGAGACCCGGACCGCTCCGGTTTTAATCTCCGGTTTTGTAACAGTGGAGGGTGTCCGTTGGGGAATGATTGGAGCGGCCGGGACGATAGTTAACTTACCAGTAATTATCTTTGCCATTTTGTTGCAAAAATATTTTGTAGGTGGGTTAACAGCTGGAGCTGTTAAAGCATGAATTTTACAAAAAAAGGAGGTCGGCAATGCAACAGGTATATCTTCGCAAAGCCTTTAAACTTGTACAAGAGGAAGTAAAGCTTCCGGAGCCGGGAGACGGTCAAGTCCTGGTTAAGGTGAAGGTTTGCGGGATTTGCGCGACAGATGTTCATAGTTATGAAGGGGAAACTATCCTAGGAAATCGCTATCCGTTTCATCCCGGACACGAAATTGCGGGGATTGTGACTAAAATAGGTCATGGAGTTAACGGCCTTGTAGAAGGGGATAAAGTAGTCGTTGACCCGTTGTATCCTTGTGAGGCCTGTGAATTTTGCCGAGA
>JASFQO010000422.1:0-3414 GCA_050115405.1 Bacillota bacterium | reverse complement strand
TAGCCGTATGTCATTTTATGTAGTTGTTGAAAGTCATTAGCTACGGCAGCCAGGCTATTCAGCGAATTAATGCCGACCGGCACGGTTACAGTCAATTCCCACGCTTGCCCCGCATACCGCATATCAGCGGTACCTAAAAGGACAATTTCGGTTGTGGCAAAACCCTCGTCGGAGAGATGGCGGACTGCTTCTTTTTTCATATCGTCGTAGATGTCATTATAGGTTTTGACGTCGATCGCATCGACTGCTTGAACAATGGTGCGTACATAATCATAGCGAACTTCGGCAAGCTCCGCGCCGATGGCGCTGCAATTCCCCGGATATAACGGCACAATCGTCTTCCTCATCCCCAGTTTCCGAGCAATCCGGGCGGCATGCAAAGCGCCGGCGCCGCCGAAGGAGATCAACGAAAACTCTCTTAAATCGAACCCTTTCTGGGTCGACGTTACCTTAACCCCGCCGCACATATTGGAATCGGCGATATCAATGATTCCGGTGGCGCACTCCAATACCGGCATTTGCTCTAAATGACATATACATAACCACTGGTATTCCGACTGTATCGACTACAGGACATAGGCATAATAAGTACTGGTAGAATAGTCAAGATCCTAAAAATATAGCTTAAAAATATATTGATGGCCACACCCGCAGTCTCGAATGGCGGTTAACGGCCTTAAAAAACCGAAAGCGGCGATCCTCCGCTCTGAACCGGATTTAATCGCCGCGCTGATACATGATATGCTGCTTTCTCAAAAATACAACCATTTCGGGTCAAGTTGGGCTCGAAGCTTCATTTGTCCCGCAACCCATCCAATTTAATCACCCTACCGGGGGCAATTGGCGGGCAAAAAGCAAAAAATCCCGGTACGTCCCTTGGTAGTTAGCGTTAAACGCTCCATTGCTCCGGTCAATCAGATAATCCGTAATCAAATAGGTCTGGATTCCCGTCTCCGCCGCCACCAAATCTTCCTGGGCATCATTGCCTACCATCAGGCATTGTTCAGGCCGTTTTCCGGTTTCCTGCAGCACTTCCCGGTAAAAATGCGGTTGCGGCTTACAAAAATGATTGTGTTCATAGGAAGAAATATAAGAAAAATCTTCCGGTGTGAATCCCGCCCAGCGAATCCGGTGATGAATCGCCAGCTCCGGAAAGATGGGATTGGTAGCGACCATCAAGTCATAACCTTTCGCCTTTAATAGTTTGACCGCCGCGCCGATTGCCGGATTAGTCGTGGAGGCGTCCCGGGTCTTGAGAAAACCGGCCTCATAATAAGCATTGAAACGCTCCTGATAAATAGCTAAATCGCCCTCAATCAAACTGCCGAAATGTTCCATAAAGACGTTTTCATTGGTACGGGAATCAGTGCTTGCGACCATATAATTTGTAGCCGCCCAGATCTTATGCGTCAATTGGCGCGGTTCGATCAAATCCGCAAAATAATGCCCCATCTCTCCAAAATAAAGTTGAATAAAGCGTTCCATGTCAAGCGGCAGCAATGTGCCGTCCAAGTCAAATAAGATCGTGTCCATCATGATTCCATCTCCCCACTCTACTTCCATGCTTGCGCTACGCTCGCAAGCATAACACGTGGAGTGTAAATCACCTGACGGCAATTTTCACCCTACTAAAATGACACTGTTAATGTCCTTTATTCTTCAGTGAGTTCGCTGGAACCGTTGTAATCCCTGCCCCAAGATTTTTAAAATCGCGTTAAGCCGGATTTAAGTTACCACAGACTGACCACATCCCAGCCCTGCCGCTCCTTATCCACTTTAACATAGTATGAGCCCGGCATAAAGATCCGGCCCCGAAATACCGGAGTGATTTCGGCCAAAGTCCGTTCCAGATCGCCGGTATAAATCCAAAAGACACATTCGCCGTAACCGAGGCAAAAACCGTCATAAGCAGTAACTGTAGCGCTTTTTTGCAATACGGTCCGGAAATCGGCATCCAGTCTGTCATAAAACTCCTTCTCGCCCCGAGTAACGCTCCGCTCATCCATTGTTTTTAGGACAATTTTGATTAATTGTCTCAGCGGACGCCGGACAAAAGGTAAAAGTTTGCCCATAAAAAAACCACCTCAAACTTAGTATCGGTGGTTTTTGAAGACTATATACCATAACCGCTCTCTCGAACATAATTTTAACGATAAATGTTTTTCATCCGGGCCGATATTTGTTATAATAATTAAGTGACTATTCGACCCCAAAGCGTAAAACGCGCTCAAACGCAGAAGAGCGTAAGAGGGAGTTAGCCTTTGAATAGTATTAACAATCTTCCATAAGAGGTGTATTTCATGATCAAACATATTGTAATGTGGCAACTCAAAGAAGAAGCCCACGGCAACCCCAAAGCCGCCAATGCCCGGATTATCAAAGAAAAACTGGAGGCCTTAAACGGCCGGATTCCCGGCCTGCTCAAATTGGAGGTTGGCATCAATTGCGTCCCGGAGCCGGGCGGTTCCGACGTCGTCTTATATTCCGAATTCGCCACGCGGCAAGACCTGGACAACTATCAAAGTCACCCGGAACATTTGGCTGCGGCGTCTTTCGTCCGCGCCGTCAATGTCGAACGCCGGGTAGTCGACTATGAAGTAGGGTGAAAATTAGCGTCAGGTAATTTTCACTCACAGTTTTGCGCCTATGAAGCAAGGCATGAACAATAGGGTGAAAGTAGGCGCAAGGCCATACGGAAATTCCTTTTTCATTGACTTCCAGCTTCCAGCCTCTAGCTTCAAGCTTCCAGTATAAGGAGCAACCATGTTACTGGTGATTGACATCGGCAATACCAATATTGTTTACGGCGTTTACCAAGGCAACCAACTGCTCGCCCATTGGCGCGGTCCCACCAACCGGGAACAGTCCGCTGCCGGCCAGCAGGGCTTTCTGCTCAAATCGCTCCGGGAACGTCAAATCGAACCGCTGCAACTGCACGCCGCGGCAATCGCGTCGGTGGTCCCGGTGTTATCGCCCGTAATGCAGGCGGCAATCGGCCCGCTGATCACCAGCGAACCCTTGATGGTCCATTACGCTCTGCGGACCGGCTTAAAGATCCGCTACGACCACCCGGAAAAACTGGGCGCCGACCGTCTGGCCAATGCCGTCGCCGCCTATACTTTATACGGCGGGCCGTTGATTGTGCTCGATTGCGGTACCGCCACCAAACTGTGCGCCATTACTAAAGGCGGGACCTATCTGGGAGGAGTGATTGCTCCCGGGCTGAAGACGCTGGCCGCGTCCTTAAGCGCCAGCGCCGACCAGCTACCCCAATTTGAGCTGGTCAAACCCCCGGCGGTCATCGGCGCCAACACCATCCATTGCCTGCAATCCGGAATCATTAACGGCCAGATTATGATGCTTAAGGGTTTAATTGCCCAAATGCGGCGGGAAATGAAGGCGCCGGCGGCACAG
>JASFQO010000421.1:0-3414 GCA_050115405.1 Bacillota bacterium | reverse complement strand
AAAACGCTTCGCAAAAAACGGGTGAGCATATAATCATTTCAGTTGGTCAAAAATGGAAAGAACTGAATAAAGCAAAAGACTTAGAGGCAAATTCCTATCGTCAATATATAGATGAATACCTTATCGGAGTACACCGAGAAGAGGTGAACCGGACGAAAGATTTAAATAAAAACTTTTGCGGCCGGTATATTGATAAATATCTTGATGAAAAGGGCCTGATTCAATCGGAATTTGCCCTAATATTGGGTGTGCCGCGCGAAAATATTAGGCGATATCAACAGGGAACTTTCTTTCCTTCTCCTGATATCCAGGAAAAAATAGCGGATCTGTTAGGCGTTTCAGTAAATTGTTTTTTAAATAAGCCGCCTGAAGCAAAATTTTGGGATAGCGGCAAAGAAGTTGTTGCGGCATGTTTCGAAGAATTACTTAATAATATGGACCGGGAAGAATTGGCCCGAATTTTTGGGATTAACGAGATGATGGTTACATGTTATGTCCAAAAAAGTCGGAGACCGGAGCGGGAGATGATGGCGAAATTAGCAGGATATTTAGGGGTTGCGGAAAAAGATTTCTTAAAGTTATCGGTGGAAGAAGCAAGTAGGATCGCTCAAGCATCGTACTCCGCCGCTAACTTCCAACAACAGTCAAAAGCGCAATTAAGTTCCGCCCCTAAAAATAGACCCAGCAAGGAAGCGCTCAATTCCTATAAACAAGATTTGATGGGGAAATTTTTATCATTTCCGGATTGACCGGTATTACTATATATATAAATGAGAAGCGCCTTTGAAACGCTTTACTAGTTGCCCTAAGCTTACAGGAGTAATGACTGTGTCGCACAGCTTTATAAATTTGGCGGCGGGGGGAAAAGCGTTTTTGGTGGCGTTTTTTTTTGCTTTGTCACCGGAACCGTCCCCGTGACACGGTTATATGTTTGCCGACTCTTCATATAATTATTTAGGGTGAAAATTGATAGCATCAATTTACACTCCATAGTTTGTGTCCGCTGCGTAGCGTGGACATGAACGTTAGGGTGAAAATAGGCGCGAGGCAATCTGGAAGCTGGAAACTAGAGGCTGGAGGCTGGAAGTTGGAAGTTGGAAGTCAACGGCCTTGTTTAAACTGCAAAAAATCAGTGGTTTTATCCAGCCTCCAGCCTCTAGTTTCCAGCATCAAGCTTCCAGAGTGGAGGTTCAAATGTCCGTTACGACCAAGATACTTCTGATTTTTACAGGGATCGCCTTGATTTTTAGCTTGGGTACCGTTGATACGGCCGGATTTGACGGGCGGAATTCGGTGGGAGCATTGCTTGACGGGTGGCGGGGACGTTTTCGTCTGGAACCGCGGGAAGTATACCGGGCGGCGCCGGTAGTGGCGAATGAAAACGAAGCGTCCCGGTCGGAATTACTGCCTCCGCCGACGCCGGAACCGTCGGAGCCGCCACCGGCAGTCAAGGGAGTGTATTTGACCGCCTGGAAAGCCGGCGATCGGCAGTTTGTCGAGCGCTTATTGGACATGATGGGGCAGACCGGTTTAAATAGCCTGGTGATTGATGTCAAGAATGATACCGGGATGGTTGGTTATCCAAGCGGGGTACCATTGGCGCAAACCGTTGGCGCCGGAGGGAGTTGCTATCGGCCGGAGCAACTTTTGGAACGGTTGGCCACCTGCCGGATTTATCCGATTGCCCGGATTGTGGTCTTTAAAGATCCGTTGCTCGCCACGCAAAGACCGGATCTAGCGGTCCGGGACAGCCGGGGCGGACTGTGGCGGGACCGGCGGGGGATGTTCTGGGTCGACCCTCATAATCAAACCGTTTGGGAGTATAATGTGGCCTTGGCCCAAGAGGCCGTCCGATTGGGGTTTAAAGAAATTCAATTTGATTATGTCCGTTTTACCAGTGACGGGGCGATTCGGAACTGCCGTTACCCGGGGATGGACGGTCGCCCCAGAAGCATCGTGATTCGGGATTTTCTGGCGTATGCCGCGGGAAAGTTACGGGGGACGGGAGCGCGGCTTTCCGCCGATGTCTTTGGCCTGACCTGTTCAGCAGAAGGCGAACTGGGTATCGGGCAAGCTTTTGAAATGATTGCCGCCGAGGTGGATGTTATTTGTCCGATGGTTTATCCGTCCCATTATGCCAAGGGCACTTATCAACTGGCCAACCCGGATCTTAAACCTTATGAGACGGTTTACCGCAGTCTGACCGATGCCCGTCGTAAATTAGAGACCTCCGATAATTCGTCGGTAATCATTCGTCCCTGGTTGCAGGACTTCTCCTTGGGAAGCGTTTATACAAAAACGCAACTACAAGCGCAAGTCCGGGCGGTCTATGACGCGGGTTTGACGGAGTGGATTTTTTGGAATCCCCATAATCACTATGAAGTAGGCAAGTATCGCTTTGACATTGAATGAACGGAGCTTTTTTTGTCCCCTGATGAAGGAAAAATACCGACGCCGGATAATTATTAATACGCTACTTTAAAAAGGGAGTGGATGTAGAAATGAATAGACACCCAAATTCATCCGCCATACTTCCGGTCAGCGAAATATTTCAATCCCTCGAAGGCGAAGGGACTAAAGCCGGATTCCCAACAACGTTTATTCGTTTATTCGGGTGCAATTTAAAATGTAGTTGGTGTGATGCCAAATATAGTTATGAACCTGAGGGGCCTTGCGAATATTTGAAAATTCCCCAGATCGTCACCCGGGTAATGCGCTATCAAAATCAGCATTTATGTTTAACCGGAGGTGAACCGCTGCTCCATGGGGAAAAGAGTGTGGCGCTACTGAAAGCGCTGGCCCGGTTGGAGACGGTGCTTGACCTTCATGTGGAGACCAACGGCGCGGTAGATTTGGGACCGTTTATCAAACTGCGGAAGCAAGATTTTTGGGTTAATCGTAAATTACGGTTTATTATGGATTATAAACTACCCAGCAGCGGGGAAACCGCCCGGATGGTACCGGCTAATTTTGACCTGTTGCTTGATCAAGACGAGATTAAGTTGGTTATCGCCGACGAACAAGATTTTGGGGTTGCCTTGGAGGTCTTAAAAAAATGGCATTTTAAAGGACAACTATTATTCAGCCCTGTCTGGGGCCGGATGGACCTGGGGAAATTGGCGGAATTGATTATTGCCAATAATGTTAAAAACGTTAAATTCAATTTACCGTTTCAGAAAATCATTTGGGGCGCGCGGCAAAGGGTTTAAAGACTTAACCCTCAATCGCAAACAACTCCCGGATGTCCTCCCAGGTCAGACTGTCCACCGGATTGCCGTTATTGTGAATGACCGCGTCAAAGACCGCCCTTTTCCGCTCCTGCAGTTGGAGCAGTTTCTCTTCCACCGTGCCGCGGCTAATCAGCTTATAGACCATGACTTGCCGCTGCTGCCCGATCCGGTGCACTCTGTCGGT
>JASFQO010000420.1:0-3416 GCA_050115405.1 Bacillota bacterium | reverse complement strand
AAAGAGCATAATTATGGGCAAATTGTGGTCGGCAACCGGATGGTAACGGTAAACACCTTTCCGATGGGGATTGATGCCCGTCGCTTTATGGAGACTTTCCATACCGCGCCGGTTAAAGCGCAACTGGCGGAGTTACAAAATTCTTTAAAAGCGGAAAAAATGCTCTTATCCGTCGACCGGCTGGACTTTACCAAAGGGATTCCGGAACGGATTAAAGCTTATCAAAGATTTTTAGAGCGTTATCCCGAATGGCATGGTAAAATTACCTATGTAATGCTTTGCGTGCCTTCCCGCAATAAAATTCCGCAATATCAGCAGTTAAAGCGGGAAGTCGACGAACTGGTCGGCCGGGTTAACGGCCGGTTTAATACCCCGCAATGGACCCCGATCTTATATATGTACCGCTCCGTACCGTTTGAAACTTTGGTCAGTCTGTACAGTTACGCCGATTTGGCAATGGTCTGTCCCTTGCGGGACGGCATGAACCTGGTGGCTAAAGAGTATATCGCCTGTCAAAGCCAGGCGCAAAAAGGGATGCTGATTTTGAGCGAAACCGCCGGGGCGGCTGCGGAGTTAGGGGAAGCGATTATTGTTAATCCGAATGATATCGAAGGAATTGCGACGGCGATCGCCGATGGCCTGGCTATGTCGCAACAGGAGAAAGCCACTTCGCTCCGGGTAATGGCCAAACGAATTGAAGATTACAATATATTTCGTTGGGGTGAAGACTTTATTGAACAATTATTGACCGTAAAAGAACACCAGGCAGAGGAGCGGAAGTTTTTAGTGCGCGACCAGTTGATTGCGTTGTTGCAGCAACAATACAGAAAAGCGCGGCGGCGGCTTTTGTTGTTGGATTATGACGGGACGCTGGTTTCCTTTGCCAAAAGACCGGAATTTGCCTCTCCGGATGCTGAATTGTTGACGGTTCTCGGTAATTTGACTCAAGATCCTTTGAATAAAGTAGTTGTCATTAGCGGGCGGAACCGGGAGTTTTTAGAGCAATGGCTGGGCGCTACCGGAGTCGATTTGATCGCGGAACACGGCGCCTGGATTAAAGCCGCCGGCGAGGACGGCTGGGAAGCGCAGACGCAAAAACTGTCGTTAGCTTGGAAAGAAATCATTCTGCCGATCATGGAGAAGTTTACCGAACGGACCCCGGGATCGTTGATTGAGGAAAAATCATTTGCCCTGGTCTGGCATTATCGTAAGGTTGAACCGGAATTAGGGCTGTTAAAATCGCGGGAATTACTGGCCGCTTTGCGGAATCATCTCACCGGCAGCGAACTTCATGTTTTGATTGGCAATAAGGTTGTTGAAGTGAAACGGGCGGATATTCATAAAGGCAAAGGAGCCCTGTTCTATTTGGAAAAAAATCCGGACTGTGATTTTATCATGGGTATGGGTGATGATTATACCGATGAAGATCTTTTTGCGGTCTTGCCGGAATCGGCTTGGGGAATTAAGATTGGGTATGAACCGTTTACCAAAGCCCGCTATTTTTTGGAATCATCGGTTGACGCCCGGAAACTCTTGCTCCAACTAGTAAAGTGATTCCTAATGACATGGAATCAATATACCAGTAAAGTGATTTTACACCTTAGCGCCTATGTTCAATTTCCGCCGCCGCCAAAATGAAGGGTCCCACTCCCTTAAAATCATTGGTCACCACCGGCGCGCCGATGTAGTAGGAAAAAGAGCCGTCACGGTAGATAATGGCGGGGGCGGCGTTAGGTGGAGCGCCTAAACCGGCGACTTCGCAAATTTGTTTCAGGTTGACTCGACCATTGGGGGCAATCTCCACCAAATTTGCAACCAGGCCCTGAAAAGCCTGTTGGGCGGTTGCCAAATGCTGTTTGGCGATATAACCCTTGCGGACTGCTTTGGCCATGGCGTAAATAAGCATCGCCGACGCGGAAGCTTCAAGATAATTGCCGGCGCGGTCCAACTGATCGGAAACTTGATACCAGAGACGGGATTGGGGATCTTGATACTTGCTAACCGTATTCACCAGTGAATTCAGGATGGTGATGACTTTAGCCCTGCCGGCATGGTTCTGGGGCAGGAAATCCAAGACATCGACGAGCGCCATTAACAACCAACCAATGGCTCGGCTCCAAAAAGTAGCGGAACATCCGGTCCGGGGGTGAGACCATTTTTGGCCCCCGCTTTCATCCCAACCGTGATAATAAAGGCCGGTGTCCGGGTCTTTCAGATGTTTTTCGACCAGCAGAAATTGCCGGACTACATCATCAAACTCCGCCGCTTCTCCAAAGGTTTGAAGGTATTGGGCATAAAACGGGGCGCCCATATACAGGCCGTCAAGCCACATTTGATGCGGGTAAAACTGTTTATGCCAAAAGCCGCCTTCGGCAGTGCGGGGGTGATTTTGTAACTGACGCCGGAGGAGGTCGGCGGCATGGCGGTATTTTAATTCGCCGGTTTCTCGGAAAAGGGTGAAGAATAGCTTGCCGCTATTGATATTGTCGAGATTATAGCTTTCGAGCCGATACCCTTTGATCCCGCCATTTGGGTCCACATAGGAATCAATATGGTTTTTAATAAAATCAAAGTATTTTTGGGCCCCGGTCAGTCGCCAAACCTGTTCAATCCCTTTTAAAACCACTCCGTCATGATAAATCCATCTCCCGGATAAAGCGGGATAAAATTGCATTACCGAGTCGCTCATTTTGATGGCCCAGTCAGCAGTGCCGGTCATGGAAATAACGCCCCCTTCCTTATCGCGATAATTGCTATCATTATTACAATAAAATATTAACGCTTGGAAGTAAATAGTGTTTATTCAAGCCTAAAGAATTCTCCTGACTCCTGTATTCTATTTCATAAATTTTACTCTTGAATAGTCACAGGTACAGATTTTTTGCAGAGAAGTTCTGTTGAAAGTATTTGACAAAAACAAATGGGAATAGTATAATAAAAAAAATATCGAATAAATTAAATATTGGCGATAGAGGCGCGTTTTTGATCAGTAAAGCCATGAAGGTCATGGGGCCGGTGAAGTGGTTTGAAAGGTAAAAACGCCGAAGGGGTATGCGGCCCATGCGAATACACTCTGGGGGTACGGCGAACAGCCGGATCACTGTCATCTGTGCCGGGCGGACACAATTTGATGGAGTGCTATCGGTTTTGACGTTGTTTCGAAGACGGTTATTGCAAAACTGCGGGCATTTTAGAAGTCGGCAGTTTTTGTTTTGAAGGATAACAGGATAAATAAAGAAAAGGAGTGTGCCAAGGATGAAAAAAAAGATCTTCGTCGGTTCGGGAGTAGCGCTGGTCACCCCGTTTACTGATTCCGGGGTGGATTACGCCAAGTTGCGCGAATTAATTGAATATCAAATCAAAGAAGGTAGCGACGCGATTGTGATCTGCGGTACTACCGGTGAGGCTTCGACAAT
>JASFQO010000419.1:0-3430 GCA_050115405.1 Bacillota bacterium | reverse complement strand
ACTTATGGAGCGCTTCGATGGCCATCCTATACATTACCCCTCACCTCGCAAGGATAGCATAACACCTTTTTACAAAAAATACAACGATATTTCGTACTTATTCTACACTATTTACAACGTAATTCCCGGGAATACAAAAGCAATATATGACCCCTCATGGCTTGACGGCGTCACACAGCCTGACCGCTCGCATTATATCGCCCCAACCGATGTCGATGGCGTATTCGAATTTATGCTGATAATTTTTCCATAGAGCCGCTATGTCTGAACTGGATTCAACTTCGTCCAGAATCAAACTGATGCCGCAGACGACTGCCGAAGAACCCCTCTTATCACTGGTATTGGTAAATGCCGCGCGCACATCGCCTTGTCGATGTTGTGCGACTGTGTACTTTCGAGGGCAAAAATGTCATAAAAATCCCGCATACGGGTATTAGCTGTTCCTCTGTAGAGAAGCGTTTCCAGCTTCTCGGCCAGAACGGTTTTCAGACTATATGCCAGTATGGATATTGTGCGTTCTTCAAATAACAGCTTGAACGAATACGCCACTTCGCGGGGCGTTATTACATCTCCATATGAATCATTACAGAAGCGCCTTCAATTAAAGCCCGTCAGAATTTCCAGAGTAAGGATGGGAAAAAACTTTAAAGAAAATGGCGGTGCAAAACCGGATAGATGATGAAATTGTATTCCATAAAACATCCAACTATAATTTACGCCAAGTCGCGGCGGCTGAATTTGTGACATGCGTAAAGCAACAAACCGAACATGTACAATAAAATATAAAGTGCCATCCATTTGCTGGGAATGGTACTGCTGGCGTTCAATCCCACGAAAAACGGGGCGCCGGTCCCCAGATCCGCAAAAACCCGGTTGAGCATCAGCCGGTAAATAACATCAAAGGGCGCCAAGAGACTTGAGAAAATCCCCCAAAGATAGACTGTTTGGCTGGCCATGGCGCCAATTTGCTCCATCATTCCACCAATCAAGCCCATCAGATACAACGAGATGACGACAATCCCATTGGTAAGGGTTTTATAAATCGAACTGCCCATGAGGGTCAACGCCAGAATGACCAGCGGTTGCCAAATAAAAAATAACAAGCCTTTCAGAATATTGATTATGCTTAAGGTATTAAGGAGCGGTAATTGGCATAACCGGCCGATTCCCAAAACCCCTAAATACAGCAAAGTCGCATAAGCAGTTGTCAACATAGCCAACCCAAGATACTTTCCCAGTAAATAGTCCCTCCGGCGCAATGGTTTGGATAATATGGCATGGACCGTCCCGTTTTCGATCTCGGTAGAGATTGCCCCAAAAGAGGCCATAACGGTTAGAAAAGCCACAAGCATGTTTGAAAAGTAAAAGCCGACAATTGCCACAGTTTGAGTCACAATCCTCGTGACATCAATCATATTCATCGTCCTCAGGTTGTGGCCGATATCTCGGGCATAATGATAAACCAGGGCATAATATAAGCCGAGGTAAACCAGGGTCAAGATCCCAACCGCAAGCAACAACTTCTTACGGACCGCTTCCTTGAGCGTAATGAAGGCAATCGTAATCATCATAGCGCCTCCCCGTTAATCAGGCTGATAAACCGACTTTCCAAATTAGCGCGCCGGGGAATCATACTGAAAAGTTTCCCGCCATTTTCCACAATAATCCGGGCCACTTCCGGAACGCTCTCCATTTGGTCTATTTCCAGGGTAATCAGGTCATTGCCGAATGAAACGCCGGGGTCCACCGCTTGCAGTTGCCGGACCACCTCCGGGTCGATATTTTGCGCCCGGATTTCCAGGGTAAATTTTTTACCCAGAATTTCATTCATTGAGCCACCGGCAATAATCCGGCCCTGATTGATGATTGCCGCGCTATCGCAGACCAACTCCACCTCACTAAGTAGATGACTGTTTAACAAGACCGACTTGCCCCGTCCCTGCAAATCCCGGATCAAATCACGGACCTCTTTCCGGCCTAACGGATCCAAAGCCGAAGTCGGTTCATCCAGAAATAGCAACTCCGGGTCGGGAAGCAAGGCGCTCGCTATTCCCAGCCGTTGTTGCATGCCTTTGCTATAAGTACCGATCCGCAAATTTTCCTGACCGGCCAGTTTGACCAGTTTCAAAACTTCAGCAATCCGCAGGGCCGCCCTGCTCTTGTCAATTTTATAAAGCGCCGCATGAAAAGAGAGTAAATCCTGGCCGGTCATCCAATCCTGGTATTTAAAGTTTTCGGGCAAATAGCCGATTTTACTCCGGACGGTAATATCGGTAACCGGTTTCCCGAGGACCATGGCTCTCCCGGAAGTCGGGTACAGTAAACCGGTAAGCATTTTAATAAAAGTGCTTTTACCCGCGCCGTTGGGTCCCAGCAGCCCGAAGACTTGACCCTGTTTCACCGTCAAACTAATACCGGCACAGGCTGTCTTGCTCCCATATACTTTGGTTAATTCAAAGGTTTCAATGACCACCATGGTACGCACGCTCCTGTTCTCTATAACAGCGGCATAGCACCGGCAACCAAAATGGCTGTCGGTGTTTGGCAAAACCATTTTAAAATTACCGATACTTTCCGCTTCTCTTAAAAACTACCGCATCGAACCGGCAATATTTAACGCCTCGGCTTGATTGATATCGCCATACAAATGATTGATGACTCCCTTGTCCATCCAAATAACCATAGTATACTGGGTCCGGGACCGTTTCAGCCTACCATTGCCGATGAAGCCCTTATGGCCGTTTACGGTAATTTCAGTCAACTGGTCATCGACAATCGGTATATACAACGTATCCTTCCAATCTTTAATCGCCCGAAGCTGATTGCGTAAATCAGCCGGGAAGATTGGCAATTCGACCAGCGCAGCATACAATTCATCAACATTCACATCTTGGGGAGCACTGATTTCCGGGGACCGCAACTGCATGATCCGCACCTGTTGGTCGCCGGGTAGTTTGTATTCCAGGTTCACCGCCCGGGAAAAATCAATATGGAATACCTGTCCGTCCAATGTTTCCGGCAATAATGTCCGACTGCCCAATGATTGTAAAACGCTGTTAATATTGGCGACTTTTAAAACGAAATCGAGTGAAACCGCAGCAACCGTATTAATATTCGGCGTGGCGTCCCCCAGGCTCCGGGGAAATGCCACTGGAAATTCCCGGATTGCCCGGGCCTCGGCTACGGTTATATTTTCCCGCTCGCCGCCGTTAATCCTGATTTTCCCAAATTTGGCCACATTAATCTCCGGCGTCTTTGACTCAATCTGTCTGCGGATCTCCTCAATATCCTGCAACGATATCTCGATACTCTTAATATCCTCCACTCGCAAAATCATTAGGGCCTTAGCAAACGCCGCCCGTACCGGTTGGACGGTAACACACACGGCAATTGTAATAAGCACTCCGGCCGCCACGGCAATACCTTGATA
>JASFQO010000418.1:0-3440 GCA_050115405.1 Bacillota bacterium | reverse complement strand
CAAAGGTCAAAAAGCCTTGACTTGAGTTGTCCAACAGGTTTTGAATTTCATTCTCCCGCCTTTTGAGGTGCTTTGCTTGGGTGTCGCTGATCCGGTAAATGTGTTGGGTGGATTTTAACAGTCTTTCATATTCCCACACCAAATTTTGATATTCAACCAGTAAAGTTGGCCCATGATACTGCTCAGTCCGGACAACTTTTGCCGCATGCTGCAATATTGATAATTCTCTGCCAAAAAGTTGGCCCCGAATATCATTCTTCACTATAGTATTGTCCTTCCTGTCCGGCGCGTTTTCTCTCCAAAATGAGAGCTTTGTTCAACTGAAGGGAATAACGTTAAACTCGTCCACTTCTATAAATTCTTGAAACTCTTCGGCGCATTCCAACTCGTTTTCATTCTCAGGATCATAATACCAATTGATGATTACTCGCCAACCTTGGGACCTTGCCTTCTCCAGCTTCTCCAGGACCATCATTAAACATTTGGAACTACTGGTATTAATATAGGGCATTTGCAGAATCAGCTCAATTATCGCTTCATTTGACCCCGGTTGCAGGAAACAATCGAGCCACTCCAAAATCGGCGCATAAAATTGAAAAGCATTTTCCGGATATGATTCTCCCCGGATCGCCAGTTGACGACGTTCCGCATCAAAATCGACTGCCGGGGTTGATTTGGTCGCCTCAATCAATAGTCTTTCCACTGATTCTCCTCCCTACCAGTTTTTTTATTTTTCTATTACCACTTTGATTTCATAAAAAGAAAAAACCGGATCAATTTGATGAAATGAATATTCAATCGGAGCACTGGCTTTACGGGCGATATCAATCAATCCCAGCCCCGCCCTTTGATTACCGGGTTGAAAGTCTTTTTTTAATTGTTCTTTATAAAGCTCTTTCAATTCATCTTTACTTCGTTCGGCAAGCGAATCCAGCTTAGTTTGCAGTGGCGCCACATCAGTATCTTCAATCAGATTTCCCGACCAAATAAAATAGGAATTATCCAACGCGCCGATACAAACATTGGCCGAATTGGCGATGCGGTTGCCTGTCGAGCTTCCTTCCTTGCCAAAAGCATAATTTTTAATATTCTGGGTTTGCTCAATATAGATCGAAAAAACATTGTAAATCACGGTTTTAGGACAAGCTTCACTCTCCATATAATTTTTAATTGCTAACCCCAGCTCCTCAATCAAACCTTGCGAAAACCGTCCTGAAAAACAAGTCAAAATATGATTGTTTCCTAATATTGATTGAATGTCAGTCAACTTAGTTTCCATCGAAAAAGCCTTCTTAATCCGATAATTCAATTTAAGCGTCGCAAAAATAAGAATATCTAATAACTGGCTATTATGACCGGCGCTAAGGAAACCAAACAAATTATCAAACCGGATAAAATATATTTAGTTTTAATACCGGTCTTTTTCATACGGATCACCATTTATTTTTAATAATATGGTATTAAATTATCGATTCATTTAAAAAAACCTTCGTTTTAAACGAATTTTAAAAAACTTCGTTTAAATTTTAAATTATAAAGCAGGCAAAAAAAAAGCCCCATTGCCTGGGACTCTTTGGTTTGCTTTAACGGACTTGTTCCACACCGACCACCTCGGGAATTTGTTGCTTCAAGAAGCGCTCAATCCCATTTTTGATCGTCAGCGTCGCCATCGGACAACCGGAACAAGCGCCTTTCAAACGGACTTGAACCACACCATCGACAACATCAACCAACTCCACATCGCCACCATCCGCCTGCAATGAAGGGCGAATCTGATTAATGGCCTCACTGACTTTTTCTTTCATCATTTTACCTCTTTTCTAAAATTGGAGTTGCTACTTAAATAAGTATATCCCTAATGGATCTCTAAAATTACTTTATAGCATTAACTCACTCGGCGGTGCGGACGATATCCTTGATCTTCATCAGCCGGGTTAAATTGCTGCGTTCGTTTTCATCCAGTTTCATCGTGATATACTTGACAGCGGTTTCCAGTTGGGGAATCATCACGTATTCCAGGGCGTTAACCCGACGCCGGGTCTTTTCAATCTCGGCCGCCATCAATTCCACCGTCTTTTCCACTTCGGCCAATTTAATTAAACTGTTCAAACTGGCGGACATTTTCCGAATCGCCTGGTCCAGTTCGGCCGAAGTCTGTGCAAAACCGTAAGGATAGACTCCACCCGCCGCCTCTGCTTCTTGCAGTTTAAAAATCGGGGTCTCAATACTCATCGTATTTTTGGTAGCGGCGGTAATTGTGGCAGTCACTTTAGGCAAAGCTATCGCTGTTTCCAAGGCTTCACGGGACATAAGCGCCCGGGCCATCATAAACCCTTGCGTCGCCGCAGTCAGTTCGGCTTCGACGGACTCCCGCAAGCGCCGGTTCTCTTCGACCAACTTCATAAAGTTTTTCATCAATTCGTCGAATTTGTCTTTTAATAATTTATGCCCCCGAATCGCCACTTTTAAACGTTTCTTTAAACGTAAAAGCTCCATCCGGGTCGGATTAACCCTAATCTCCATGGCAGCCTCCTATATGTTTCCCCAAAAACCAATGTTCATTAATTCATGATTTTGGAAAATCATATTCCGCATTTATTAAATTCAAAATAGCGTTAATTTTGAATTATTTATTATTCGGCCTTGGGCAAATACTTATCGATATATTCATCGCGAATCCTTTTCAACTCGGCCCGAGGCAAAAGCGACAATAACCGCCAGCCAATAGCCAGAGTATCGATAATGGCCCGATCCTCGTTTTCACCCTGGGACACATATTCTTTTTCAAATTGGTCGGCAAATTGAGCTAATTTTTTATCAACATTCGACAGGGCCGCTTCCCCTAAAATGACCGCCAGGTCTTTCGCTTCTTTCCCCCGAGCATAAGCGGCGAATAACTGGTTCATTGTATCCGCATGATCTTCCCGGGTCTTATCCCGGCCAATCCCTTTATCTTTCAGCCGCGACAAGGAAGGCAGGACGTCAATTGGCGGAAAAATGCCTTTTCGGTATAATTCGCGGCTTAAAATAATCTGCCCCTCGGTAATATATCCGGTTAAATCGGGAATCGGATGGGTTTTGTCATCTTCCGGCATCGACAAAATCGGGATTTGGGTAATCGAACCATTGCGGCCCTTAATCCGGCCGGCTCGTTCGTAAATAGTAGCCAAGTCGGTATAAAGATAACCGGGATAACCGCGCCGTCCGGGAACCTCCTTGCGGGCTGCCGAGACTTCCCGCAGCGCTTCGGCATAATTCGTCATATCGGTCAAGATTACCAAAACATGCATATCCAGTTCATAGGCAAGATATTCCGCCACCGTCAATGCCATCCGCGGGGTGGCAATCCGTTCAATCGCCGGGTCATTGGCCAAATTCATAAACAGGACGGCCCGTTCGATCGCCCCGGTTTTCTGAAACTCGGACACAAAATAGTCGGC
>JASFQO010000417.1:0-3447 GCA_050115405.1 Bacillota bacterium | reverse complement strand
TTGGTCTACCTCCCTCCCGGATATTCAACAGCGCAACAGTACAATGTGTTTTTTCTCATGCACGGCATCGGAGGGGATGAAACGGAATGGTATGAAGGTGGCGGCAGCCCTAATATTATCCTGGATAATCTCTATGCTGAGAATAAACTGGCCCCGATGATTGTGGTGATGCCGAATGGGCGCGCCATGGCGGACGACCAATTCACCGGAGATTTTTTTTCGCCGGAAGTATGGGAAGCCTTTGAGAATTTCCAATATGATTTGCTCAACGATCTGATTCCTTTCATCGAGTCTGAATATTCGGTATTGACCGGCCGGGAGAACCGGGCGATTGCCGGATTATCCATGGGTGGCGGCCAAGCCCTGAATTTCGGCCTGAAATATCTCGATACCTTTGCCCACGTGGGAGGATTTTCCCCGGCGCCCAATACCTATTCTCCGAGTAAGCTTGTCCCCGATCCCGCGGCGGTGACCCAAAGTATAAAAACGCTCTTCATTTCCGTCGGCCAACAGGATCAGATAGTGGGAGATGTCCCTCTAAATGTACATGAGTATTTAGAGCAAAATAATGTCCCGCATATTTGGTATAATCCTAACGGAACGCACGAGTGGGCGATCTGGAAAGATAGTTTATACCAATTTTCCCAATTAATCTTTCAATCCACAGCAACACCAACTCCGACGTCTAGCGGTACGGTTACGCCGACTGTGTCGTCTAGCGGTACGGTTACGTCGACTCCGACGCCGTCTGCAACAGTGACGCCTACTCCAACCCCGACTCAGATTTCGGGCGATTATGCAATATCATACGTGATGAACGATTGGGGCAGTGGGGCAACGGTCAGTGTAACGATTAAGAATAATACTACAGCGGCGGTAAATGGTTGGACCCTTGCCTGGAGTTTTTCAGGAAACCAAAAGTTTACCAATACTTGGAACGGAACCGTTACCCAAAGCGGCCAAACGGTAACGGTCAAAAATGCCACATATAACGCGGATATCCCGGCTAACGGGGGGAGCGTTTCCTTTGGGTTTAACATCAGTTACAGCGGTACCAATGCCAAACCCGGCGGCTTTACGTTGAACGGGACGGCGTGTCAGGCGCAATAAGTCTCATGGGCGAAAATTAAATAGCGCGGCGTATATTTTTATGAAAACTAAGAAGGACCTCCGGTTGCCGGAGGTCCTTCCCAAAACAGTCGGTTTTTTAAAACGGTCGGCTTCAGACTTACGGCAACTTGATATTCCAATATAGGAGGGTATTGGAATCGGAATCCGCCGAGTTGTTTTTAAAATGATACATTAAAGTAAGGGCGTTTTGATCGTTAATCGTATACTTGGCTTTCACGATCAGGTAGGGGTCGTAATCATCTCTGTCAGAATAGTCCGTGTTAATTACCTCCAAACCGGCGCGCAGGTTATCGACAAACGAGTACAAGAGATTCAGATAAATATATTGCTCATAATTATCAGAACTGTCACAGTCACGTTTGAGATATTTAAAATCAGCGTCGAGCTTGCCGAAAGTGGCGGTGCCGCCAATCTCAAATTGGGTATAATCATCGGTTACTTTTTCGAAAGCGGCGCCTAAAACGAAGTTGTCGGAACATTTATAGGCGCCGCCGGCTTTATAGAACTGGCAATCACCCATCGGATCTTTGTTAAAGATTATCACTTGGCCATAGAACCGGCTGCGGTCGGTATAATAGCGGCCATTGACTTCATAGTCGAGAACGTCGGGATCGGGGGCATCATCAAAGTCGCTGTCGGCGTAATAGTCAAGGCTGACTGCGAGATAACCGGAGCCGGCGGGGAAATTGAACCGATATCCGGGGGAAATCGAGGTTCGGATGTATTTATAACTATCGTCGGAATTCAGGTGCGTCAAACCGATAAAAAAATTATTCTTAAAAAGATAACTGCCTTTTAAAATGGTTGATTTTTCATCATCAGAATTAGAGTGGTAAGTTAGATTGACAAAGGTTTGATCGTTTTTAAAATATTCCGCGCCGTAGATGTCGGCATTGCCGGTGCGGAAGCCGCGGACCGTGGCCGAAGGGGCGTCTTTTTCGATGTAATACCAGTTTTCAAAACTACCATAGCGCCTTTCAAAAATATTAAAAAAATCAAAATTACCATAGCTTGCGAGAGAGTTTTGGAAATCTTCGTTGAAATTATGGACCGCCGCCAGGGCGTTCCCGGATACCAGCAGTGCCAGGCCTAACACGAATGTAAGAGTCAACAGTATTTTCATTGTTATACCCATTCCTTTCGCTACGCTCAAGGCACAAAACGGGATGAAACCTATTGCCAATGAGCGTTTTTTGTTTTACAACTATTATTGTTGAGGATAACAGACAACTACAAATCACGTGGAGGTGAGTGCGCTGCGCCTTTTGGAGCAGACCGCATTGTTATATGTGTAGATTGTCTTTTTCAAGCACAAATAAGTGTGCCTTTAGAGCACGAAGACTTATCTTTGGATAAACAACTCGTTTATTGCTGGACAATTAGTTAATGTCTGTTTATCTCAATAATTTTCTCGAAGGGAGACTTTAATGCTAAAAATCGTTTATTCTATCTGCTGCGGTATTGATGTCCACAAAAAATTCCTGGTTGCTTGTATTGCTTCTACCAACGCCAACGGAGTAACCACTTACAAATCCTGTCGCTTTTCCACTTTTACCAGTGGTTTGCGCAAACTGGCCCAATGGCTTGCTTCCAATTCCTGTATCGATGTTTGTATGGAATCAACTGGCAAATACTGGATACCAGTCTACAACGTTTTGGAATCCACCTGCAAAATTGTTTTGGCTCATCCCAAATATGTGAAAGCAATTCGCGGTAAAAAAACCGATAAAAAGGATGCCAAGTGGATTGCCGACCTATTCAAACACGATCTTATCGCCGCTAGCTTTATGCCTCCTCTTGCTATTCGTCAGTTGCGCGATTTGATGCGTTACCGCTTTAAACTTACCAACTTTAGTTCCAGCGAGAAGAACCGGATTCAAAATTGTCTTACTGTATCTAACATCCAACTTGCTAACGTGGTGTCTGATACTTTCGGTAAGAGTTCAATGAAGATCATTGACTACTTGCTTGCAAATCCTAATGTTCAGGATTTCAATTTTGTTCCTTTGCTTCACCCTTCAATGCTGCCCAAAGTTGATGAAATTCGTCTTGCTCTTGATGGTGTTATTACTCCGGAACAACTGCTCAAAATGAAAATTATTTTTCAGCATTTTGATGCTTTGGAACTTTGCAAGTCCAATCTTGAATCCTTAGTCCTTTCGCTTGCGGAGCCATATGCCGAAGAACGCTCTTTAGTGTCAACTGTGCCAGGTATCAAAAACCCTTTTTCCGTTATCGCGATTATTTCAGAAATTGGGGTTGATATGTCTGTGTTCCCCACAGCCAAACACTTGTGTTCTTGGGCTGGCTTGACTC
>JASFQO010000416.1:0-3453 GCA_050115405.1 Bacillota bacterium | reverse complement strand
ATGATCTGCGCTTAAGCGCGGAAAATTCTTTCGAAAAGCCCGGCCGCATAATGCTTTCGGACAAGTTAAGGGACGAGATTTTCATTGTGGAGCCATTGGTTTATCAGTTCAAAATACTTGATTCCGCCATCGTCATTGGGCCGGTTATCGGTCTTTTGCTCGGCAATGATACTTATCGTTACAATCCCGGACATATGCAAAAGTATTCCGACCGGTTTGGTATATATCATAAAATAGGAGGGTTAGTTTATGCCTTTTCCCCCAAGCTAATTCAGTGGAAAACCCATACTGCTTTTGGCCTTTATTATAATTATCCCGCGGCGGCGTGGGAATATGGGTGTTTCCCGCTGCCGGAGGTTATTTACCGGCGTGATTTTCATACTAATCCGGAATCGATCCAAAGGTTGGTGAAGTTTACCGGGGGCCGGCTTTTTAATTCTTACCGTTTTTCAAAGTATGAACTGCATGATTTCCTCAAACCGAATCGGGAAATAAATAAGTATCTTCCCCCAACGGAGTTGTCCCTCAATTTTGGCCAGGTAAGAGAGTTTATTGACCGTCACTGGAACGTTATTTTAAAGCCGGTCGATTTATCAAGGGGCCGGGGAATCTGTGTGATCGAAAAAAAAGATTATCAGTACACAATTACCGATTACAGGGGTAAAGTCCCGATAATTTCCACAATGAGCAATGACGCCTCTTTAAAACGTTTTTTTACTGCCAATCAAGAATTTTTCTCCAAATATCTGATTCAAAAGTACGTATCTTTAGCGAAAATAGGTAATTCGCGTTTTGATATCAGGGTGGTGATGCAAAGGCAGCCGGATCAAACTTGGGGATGTACCGGGATTGAATGCCGAGTTTCCAACAATACCCATTTAACCAATATTTCCAGAAACGGCTATGCCTTACCGCTGGATGAAGCATTACATCAGGCATTTATTACGGATCATGAATTGCTGCGGCAGCAAATCGCGGCTCTTTGTGATAAATTCTGCCGGTATATGGATACCAGCGGCGAGCATTACGCGGAGTTTGGCATGGATATCGCCGTCGATAGCGACCGCCACCTTTGGCTGCTTGAGGCCAATGTATTCCCGAGTTTTAAAGGTTTTAAAAAAACGGATTCCAATATGTACCTTTCCATACGTTATACTCCGTTACTTTATGCGCTCGCGCTCACCCAATTTGGAGGCTAATCTGCATTACGAGGAGAAAACAAAATGAAAAATGATATCCTCATCAAAACAAGTAGGGGCGGATCTTCTGAATTGATTATCCATCCGGCTAAAGCAGATGAGATTGGCCTGAGCAGAAAAAAATTTGCCCATATCAGCTTTGGTAATCAAAAACATTATGTAAAAATCTTAATAAATGATGAAATTTCGCCTGAGCATGTTGTGCTTTCAGACAAACTTATCGAAGCGCTGCATCTGCCCGATTATACCGTATATGAAATATCTTTGGCTCATAATGAGATCATTATTGGTCCCTATATTGGACTGCTGCTGAGTAAGGAAGACCGTCGGCTGACTACTTCAAGTCTCAACAAAATGTTGGTTTATGTAAGCGAATATGCAAAGTTGCATGGGGCGATCGTTGTGTTTGCTTTAGATAAAGTAAATCGGGCCGACCGGTTCCTTGAGGGCTATTGTTATAACCCTGTGCTGAATTGCTGGCAGAGAGGGAAATTTCCCTATCCCGCATCGCTGTATCGTACGATTGGGTTGAGTGAAGCATGGAAAAACCACTTTCTGTCGGCTATGGGGGATAAAATCTTTAACAGCCGCTATTTTAACAAATGGCAGATGTATCAATGGTTTTCCAATGATAACGTTCTTAATCCCCATATTCCATATACTTCTTTATACCATTCGCCGCAAGATATATTTGATATGCTTAAAAAGTTTCAAAAATTTTATCTTAAACCGGTTTCAGGGCTCCGCGGCCGCGGAATAGTCCGGATCGGAATGGAAAACAGGTTACTTATTTTCAAATACCATGAAAATCTGGAAAACTATCAGATTGCAATGGAAAATTCAAGCAAAGCCCGAGAATATATCCAAAAACGTTTCGTTCAGGGCAAATATCTCATTCAACAAGCTGTCGACCTGTTGGAACATCAAGGCGGAGTCATTGATTTCCGGTGTGTAGTCCAAAAAAACCAATCTAATGCTTGGGTGTGTATGGCCATTATCGGGCGCGCCGGCGGAAAGGACAGCATTGTGAGTAATATTTCCAGCGGAGGGTCGGCTTTTCCGGCGGAGGAGTTGTTGCGGAAGGTTTCAGCTACATCGGAAAAGGGTATAGCGGATCTGAAGCAAAAAATTGCGACTTTGGCGCGCAATGTTTGTAATACTTTAGATGAATACGGAATTAATTGCGGTACTCTTGGGCTTGATATCGGGGTCGATAAAGAGGGTCGCCTTTGGCTGATTGAAATCAACAACCGCGATCCCGACCCCACAATTGCCCTGGATATTCGTGACCAAAAGCTGTACCATGCTTTAAAAACCGGCCCGTTATTTTATGCCAAATTTTTAGCCGGTTTTAAAAACAGATAGAGATCATTCATAATGAGGCTCCAATAAAGCTGAAACCAGTTGTCGGCACAGTATTTGGTTTATAGGGAGGCGTCTATTTTGTTTGAGCGATCTTCAAATGAGATTCAACTGGGTAGATGGACCTTTCATGAAATAGAGTTAAAAGATATAAGTATGTATTCCGAATACATCAAAGCCACTGAATACCCAGCCAATCTATGGTCATCCAATTTTGCCTATCTTTGGGCATCTTCCCAATCCAGTTTGCGGAAGGTTCTCTGGAAAATTGTTGACGACATGCTGGTAACCTTTGGCCATTCCTATAAAAATACATTGTATTTATTTTGTTTACCCTTTGGAAAGGGTAGTCCCGGACAAGTAATGAATGTTTTGGACAATTGTCTGAAATATTGTTATAACTGGAATAATCATGAAAAGCATCGCACGTTGGTCAGGATGATTAATGACTGCCAGCTTGGATATTTACGAAGCTGTCCGGAATTTGATAATCTTTATCAACTTGTGACTTTACAGGGAATTGAGCGGCATTTTGCGATTGAAAAATTAACTGCTCTCACTGGAAAGAATTTTCACAATGTTAGAAGTCGAGTCAAAAAATTTTATAGGGAAAATCAAGATGTCATAGTACGAAGATATCGGGCAGACGATTATGAGGACTTAATCCGATTAGGAGATCATTGGGAAAGCGCCGCAGCGCGAAGAAATATTGTAGTATTTGATAAAGTATATTACCGTGAACTTATCAAACACTGCGCCGAATTGGAGCAGATCATCTTAGTTTTTCAAAAAGGTCATCAAATCGTGGGGATGGTTTCAGGCGGGGAATTGCCCACCGGGCAGACCTGGGGCAGTTTAATAAAATATGAGGAGGGGATAACAGGCTTGTCGG
>JASFQO010000415.1:0-3459 GCA_050115405.1 Bacillota bacterium | reverse complement strand
GAATTGATTAAAGATAGCCGTTATTCTCCATTTTACACGATCAACCGCACCGAACGGCCAGATAAAGTGGCCGCCCATTTAAATGAAGGAAAAGTCGCGATCTTTACGGACAATACGCCATTTGTCTTAACGATACCGTTTCTCTTCTTCGAATCGCTGCAAGCCAATGAGGATTATTATGAAAATTTTTATATCGGTACCGTTCTACGTTGGGTCCGCATCATCAGCATAATCATTTCTCTGATTAATCCCTCGCTTTATGTCGCGATTTGCACTTTTCATCCCGATTTAATCCCAACCCCGCTACTGCTGACCATTGCCGCCGCGCGCGAAGGCATTCCTTTCCCGGCGGTGATTGAGATCTTGTTTCTGGAAGTAACCTGGGAAATATTGCGCGAGGCCGGCGTCCGCTTCCCCAGGCCCATCGGCAACGCCGTCACTATTGTGGGAGGTCTGATCATTGGGGATGCCGCGGTCAATGCGGGGTATATTTCGCCATCGGTCGTCATTATAGTATCGATTACCGCCGTCGCTGCCTATGCCATCCCCGGGTATACCGTAAACCTCACTTTTCGCATGCTCCGTTTTCCTTTATTAATTCTCAGCGCATTTCTGGGACTTTACGGATTACTATTAGGACTAATTATAATCTTAATCCACATGGCTTCCTTGCGATCATTCGGCGTCCCCTATTTAACCCCGATTGCGCCCTGGAAATGGCAAGATATCAAAGATATCTTCTTTAGAATCCCGTGGTGGGCAAAAGAGACTGTACCAAAACAGCCACAAAAATAATAAGGAGTGTTGGGCGATGCTCGAAAAAGGAAAAATTTCCAACTGGCAAACATTATTATTGCTGATCGCCACTGTTTTGCCCACTGTAATCTTCTCGCTACCTGCGCTTACGGTAGCGGCTGCCCAAGAAGACGCCTGGCTTTCGGTAATTATTGCCGCCATCGCCGGTATTGTTGTTATCCTTACTACTGTTTTTCTGGGCAGAAAATTTCCAGGAAAAACGATTGTCGAATACTGTGAAGTTATCACGGGTAAAATTCCCGGCAAATTGATCGGACTGATTTATATCTGGTTTTTTCTTTATATGACCGCCCTTACCGCCCGGGAATTTTCGGAGTTCATGGTTACCGTTTTCATGGACGAAATGCCGACCATTATTTTCATCGCCACTCTCATCTTTGCCTGTGCTTTGGCTATTTATCAAGGATTGGAAGTCATCGGCCGGATCAACGAAGTCCTGATTATGTTGGTAATCGGTTTCTTTCTCCTTTCAATGCTAATGACAATGAGCGAACTCCAACCGTTCCGGATACTGCCGATCTTGGCAAACGGAATCATCCCGGTATTAAAAGGTTCGATCCATGTTGCCGGCAGGATGGGCGAAGTATTCGTTATTGCCTTTCTTTTACCGTATATGAACCGGACAACTAAAGCCGGACGAACCGGCATAATTTCAGTGCTCGTCCTGGCCTTCCTTTTCATTCTATCGATAATAGTTTCGGTTTTATGTTTCGGGGCCTTGGAGACCGGCCGATTACTCTTTCCCAACTATATGGTCGCCCGGAACATCATCTTTCCCGATGTTCTGGAACGGCAAGAGTCCATGTTTATGTTGATCTGGGTAACCGGGACGTTTCTCAAGCTGACAATCTGTTATTATATAACCGTGCTGGCTACCGGCCAATGGCTCAATTTAGGCAGTTACCGCCCCTTGATTTTACCGCTTGGTACCATTATCGTAGTACTGTCTTTTATAATCCATGTCAGTATTGCCGAGCTGGTTGCTTTTTTAGACAAAATATGGGGCCCCTACGCGTTCTCGATTGAACTCGGTATTCCGGTCATTTTACTTATTCTGGCGGTAATCCGGCGTAAAGGAGTAAAAACGAATTGAAACGGACCATTGTCATGCTCATTACTGTTTTGATACTCTGTATTTTTCTATCCGGCTGTTGGGGCCAAAAAGAGATCAACCGTCTGTCCATAGTAATGGCGTCCGCCATCGACCTGGCGGAAGAGACGGACAACATTGATTTTACAGTACAAATAGCCAATCCCGCTCAAGCCGCGTCAATAGAGGGAGGTGGCGGCAGAGGCGGCGGTCAGGAAGCTTTTTTGATGGTTACCGGTTCGGGGAAAACCCTCGGAGAGGCGGAACGGGATCTCTATAACCGTCTACCTCGTTTATTATACTGGAACAATATGCAAGGAATTATCATCAGCGCCGCATTTGCCCGGAAAAAATTGGACGCCATCATCGATTATCTGGATCGCCCGACCGTATTCCGCCGGGACATGTTTATGGTTGTCACGCCGGGTAAAGCCAAAGAAGTTCTGGCAGTTAAAAGTCTTACCGAAAAAATGTCCGGTCTGACCATTGACAATATCCAAAAGCTCGCTTTCAAACATTGCAAAACGGTTTATCCTTCGGATGTCCACGATTTTTTGCTTGATCTCTCCGCCGATGGCGTGGAGCCAATTCTGTCCCGTTTGGAAATAATATCACCTTCTTCCCAAAATAAGGACCAGAAAAAGAAAAAGCAAAATAAGACCGGTAATGCCGGACAACAGGAAATGTTGCAGTTATTGGGCAGCGCCATCTTTCAAAACACTAAAATGGTCGGTTGGTTAAATGGCGTCGAAACCAGAGGGGCGCTCTGGGTATGGGGGGAAATGCGTCTAGGGATGTTGACTTTTAAGTATCCCGGTTCGAAAAGTAAAGGAAAATTAGTTTCCGTCCTCAATCAGACTTCAAGTCGTAAAATCAAGCTGGACATCAAGGACGGCAAACCGCAAATAACAGTAAATATCGAGGCGGAAGGCAGGTTTAGCGGAATCAATTTTAAAACCGATACCACGATTACCACTCCGAAAATGATGGCCAAATGTGATAAACTATATTCCAAGGCCATTGAAACCGAAGTGAAGCGCACAGTGGCGATCACCCAAAAAAAAGAGTATGCTTCCGATATCTTTGGATTCGGCGAAGTTATCGCCCGCTCACAACCTAAACTCTGGAGAAAGTTAAAACCCCACTGGCATGAGGAGTTTTGTAAATTAGAGGTGAAAGTAAAAGCAGAAGCGCATATTCGGCGAATCGGTTTAACACTGGGGTCAAGCAAACCACTATAGTACATTGTACTAGAAGGCGATTGATGCTTTTATGAAATATCGGTAATTGGAGGAAAGCCCATGTTGGACATTATCTTGCTGATTTCAATCTTTACAGGTATCATTTTATACGAAGCGCCAACGCTGGTCCGCCAAAAACAATGGCGGGAATTAATCAGCTTTTCCATAATACTCGTTATAGGATTTGTGCTATGCCTTTTTCAAATCATTGGCATCAAATTACCCAACCCCTCCCGGTTGATCGCGGCCCTATTTAATCTCCAATATTAGAGGGGTATTTTTCTTCCTCCTGCATATATCCTGGATTCTCGG
>JASFQO010000414.1:0-3460 GCA_050115405.1 Bacillota bacterium | reverse complement strand
TTTTGGGAATCATATTAGGTTACTACGGTGGAATTGCGGACGAAATCTTTTATCATCTGTCAAATTTGATTTTGAGCTTCCCCATTATTATTCTCGGCGTGCTTGTGGCGGGACTGACAAACGCCGATATAACCTATCTGCTGATGGTGATGATCGCGTACGGCACGGTTGCAAACTCGAAAATCATCCGCAGCGAAATTAAAATCATAAAGAACGCGGATTACATCCGCTCCTTAAAAGTTCTTGGAGTCGGCGATTTCCATATTATCAAGGACCACCTGGTCAAAAAGTGCCTGAGAATGCTTTTCCCTAATTTTGCGCTTTTGATCGGTCATGTGATTATCTCGATTTCATCGTTTTCGTTTCTGGGGTTTGGAGTACAGCCGCCTCAGCCGGAAATAGGAAATATGCTGAACGAATCCTTGAGATTCATCAATCATTCACCGTGGTTAATGATTTTTCCCGGACTTTTTCAGTTTGGGACGGTCCTTTTGATTTTGAATCTGTCCAACCAATTAAAAGCGCTGTTTCTCGATAACAAGCGGGCGTAGGTGGTTTTATGAACAGTATGATTTTAAAAATTAACGGACTGAAAATAGCGGCAGCCAAAGGGAATGAGCGTATTCCGCTTGTCAAAGGCGTGGACTTGAGTATCAAACGACATTCGCTTTATGCGTTGGTCGGTGAAAGCGGCAGCGGAAAAAGTCTGCTTGCCGGTTCGATTGTAAGAGCTTTGGCGGAAAACCTGACCACCGAGGGCGAGATTTATTACGAGGATCAAAACCTGTTGGCGCTCTCGGAAAAAGAACTCAATAAAATTCGCGGCCGGCAGATTGGGATCGTCTTCCAAAGCTCCGCGGCCTCACTCAATCCGCTCGTCAAAAACGGCGCGCAAGTGTCGCTGGTTCTCCGCGGACGCTGCGTTTCCAGAAGCGCGAAACGAAATAAGATTATCGATTTAATTAAAAAGGTGCGTCTGGAAGAGCCGGAGCGTGTCATGAAGGAGTATCCGCACCAGTTGAGCGGGGGAATGAAACAGCGTTTACTTACGGCGATAGGCATCAGCGGGAATCCGGAGCTTTTGATTTTGGACGAGCCGACTAAAGGCATGGATGTAGTACTGAGAAATCAAATTGCCAGTTCGATTTATGAGCTTCATCAAAAGCAGGGAATGACGGTTTTGCTGATTACGCATGATCTTGAATTGGCAGCTAAGCTTTCCGACTATTGCTGCGTTATGGACGACGGGCGGATTGTCGCATGCGGAGAAACCAAAAACCTGTTTGAAACATCGCAAAACCCCGTGTTGCTAAGCCTGCTTAACGCGGAAAGAAAAATGACCGACTTTTTTTTAAAAGCGACATAAGCGAAAATATTTGTGAGGAGGCGGCGAATCTGCTTGAGCTGAAAGACGTTGACGTCAACGTTGAAAACGGCGTGTTTTTCAAACAGAAGAAAAAAATACTGTCTGAGATCAGTTTTTGTCTGAAAGACGGAGAGACCATGGGAATTGTCGGCAAAAGCGGCAGCGGGAAAAGCACGATTGCTCATGCGATCTTGCGCCTGATGAAATATAGCTCGGGAGCTATTTTGCTTGATGGGAACTCCATTTCCGCCGCGTTGAGCCAGCTCGAGCTGGCCCAAAAAATCCAACTTGTGACTCAAAACCCGGAAACCAGCTTTGATCCGGATCTGAGCATCCGGAAGAGCCTGACGGAAGTTCTGCACACCCATAAACTGATCAACGGCAAAGACGATTTTCAAAGGATAGTCAAGCCGCTGCTGCGCGATGTCAATTTGGAGGATGCCGATTTGAGCAAATACCCCGGCCGCTTCAGTGGCGGAGAGCTGCAAAGACTGAGCATTGTCAGGGCCTTACTGGTGAAACCCAAAATTCTGATCTTGGACGAGGCTGATTCGATGCTCGATACCAGTATCAGGCTCCGGTTTTTTGCGACCTTGAAAAACCTGCGCAGCAAGTACAGCCTCAGTTACATCTATATTACGCATGATATTAGAGTATTGCCGGAGCTCGTTGATTTTGTAGTGATTTTATCCGCCGGCAAAATTGTCGAATCCGGAAATGTTGCCATTTTGAAAAGCTCCAATGTTGGTTTTATTAAAGAGATCAGAGATAATTTAGAGGTGGAAATTACCAATGAAGAATAAAATTGATCATTTTAAGCTGTTGCTGACGCTGGCGGGCAGCAGGAAAATCGCTTTGATTTTCAGCGCCGCCTTGAGCGTAATCGGTTCAGCCTTTGAGATCATGATTTTTGTGATGCTGCATCGGGTGCTCCTGGCAATTATGCGGGAAAGCATAGAGTATTCGGAGCTTATTGCGATTGGCAAATATACGGCTTTGTTCATAGTTGCGAACATTGCGGCCGGGCTGTTGTCAGGCGTGATTTCGCATATCGCGGCCTTTGATATTCTGTGCCAAATACGTATTAAGGTTTGCGAGCACCTTCCCAAGCTGCACATGGGTTTTTTCAATAAAAATACGATCGGCGAATTAAAAAAGACGATCAATGAAGATGTCGAAAAGCTGGAATTGTTTCTGGCTCATCAAATACCGGATTTTGTGACCGCTATGGTTTCTCCGGTGCTTATTCTCGGTATCATGATTTACTTTAACAGAGCATTAGGTCTGATTATGCTCATTCCGGCGGTTTTGGCCGTTTTATCGCAAAGAAGCTGCTTTAAAAAATACAGTCGGAATATGACCCAATACAATGTCCTGCAACGCAAAATGAATACGGCTATCGTGCAATTTATAAAAGGCATGAGCGTCTTTAAGGCGTTTAACATCTCATCCGTTTCATTTAAGCAGCTTGGGGAGACCTCTGAAAACCATACTTCTTTTTGGCTCAAAGTGACAAAAGAGGCGCTGCCGAGCAATGTAAATTATTCCCTGCTGCTTGAATCGGGGACGCTTTTCTCCGTCCCGGTCGGCGGGTATTTGCTTATTAAAGGGCAGATTGATTTTCCGGCGTTTTTAATGATAGTACTGTTGAGCATTATCCTGTTTAAATCCTTCGAGGTATTATTAAGTCTGGCGCGGGAGTTTAATATTTTGCTTGAAGGTGTGGGCAATATCCAAAAGGTGTTGGATACGCCGACTCAAAAAAACGGCGGTAAAATTTTGGACCACCAAGGTCCTCTGGAAATCGAATACAAGAATGTAACTTTCGCCTATGAGAATGTCAACGTACTTAAAAATATCAGCTTCAAAATACCCGGTGGCGCGGTGCTGGCTTTGGTCGGAGCGTCGGGGTCCGGGAAAACAACCGTTACCCAACTCCTGGGGCGTTTTTGGGACGTCAGTGCGGGCGGTATTTATATCAATGGAACAGATGTCAGAGATATTGAATACGAGAACCTGATGAGCAAGATCGCTTTTGTATTTCAACAAGTGTTTTTACTTAAAGATACAGTTTATGAAAATATCAGGATGGGG
>JASFQO010000413.1:0-3466 GCA_050115405.1 Bacillota bacterium | reverse complement strand
GGCCGCGCAGGGGCCGCCGTCAATGACTAGCGGAATTTTGGCGGCAAAATCCGTCAGCACATGTTCGGCCCGGGTGGGACTGGGTTTGCCGGACAGATTGGCGCTGGGGGCGGCCACCGGAATCCGGGTTAACCGCAACAGCTCCCGGGCGACCGGATGCGACGGCATCCGTACGGCCACGGTATCCAAGCCAGCGGTGACGAGCGCGGGGACTGCGGCTTGTTTGGGAAAAACCAAAGTCAGCGGCCCGGGCCAAAAAATAGTCATCAACCGTTGCCACTTGGGGTCGATCTCCCGCGTTAATTCCGTTAGTTGTCCCAAATGCCAAATATGGACAATCAACGGATTATCATTCGGACGGCCTTTCGCCGTAAATATCTTCCCTACAGCCGCCTCGTCCCGATAGATTGCTCCCAAACCGTAAACCGTTTCGGTAGGAAAAGCCACCAATCGGCCGGCGTTTAAAAGACTGGCCGCCGGTTCGAGCGTTTCCGGCTGAAACTCCTTGGGATTCACTTTAATTACGGTGGTTTGCAAGAAATGATCTCCCTTCGGTCGATCTCGTGGTTCGTGGTTCGTCGCTCGGGGTTACCAGATCCCACAACCTCTCGTCACTCGCCGTTCGTGGTTCGGGTTTAGTTAAGACAGGCGTCCCCTGTTTCAGCCGGCGGCATCGATTCACATTTAACCATTAAGATAAATATTCTATTAGCTTTACTTTATTAGCTCTTAAATTTCACATTCCTGCCGGGGTTTTTAACTTTTGCAAATTGTTAACTTTTTCCGTTGTTTACTAATAATCGGATCGCATTTTTTTAATGTTATTGCCAAACATCATACTTCTCCACTAACCGCCAAGGTTGATAGGACGTTTTTACTTGCCGCAGCCCCTCAATCCCCAGGTCTTCTTCCCGGTTGATATAGATCAAGTGCGACCAATGCCTGCTGACAAATTGTTGGTTAATGACGGCATAAATCCCGTCATAATCGGTATTGGCCTTTTCAATATGAATCAAGGCGGTCTGGCGGTTTAACGGTTCCCCCACTGTCAACGCTTGAATCTCGCCGTTAATCCGAATCACTCCCCCGGTCAAACCTAATGAGGCGAAATTACGCAGCAACCGTAACATCGCCTCATTTTCGTCATTGCGCTCTTTGAGATCGAACCAGGAAGTCTTGAGTTCCAGACATACGGCGGCCACTTCCGGGTCCATCGCCTGATACGTCCATTGGTATTTACGTAAGAACTGGTTTAACTGATTACGCTTACGATGTAATTTACGTCCGGAAAGTTGGATCAGGCTTTCCACCTTATACAAATAATCATAGGTATTACGGTCTTCATGGCACTGTAATTGCGGCTCCAATCGTAACAACTTATCCAATATGGTCCGCGGGACCCGGCGCAGCATAGGTTGAATTTGGAGCGTCCGCGCCGCCTGTTTTAATCTCTGCCAGGCTGCCAGGAGTTTGTCTTCATCCGACCAGTCCCCGAGCGGCGCAAAGAAAAACGGTTTCCATTTGGTCGGTCGGGCCAAAAGCAACCAATAATCCAGTTCCGGTAGGAATTGCGCCGTTAAATTGTATGTCGACGCCCACATCCATAAATTGGAAAAATTAAAATCGGAACTTTCCGGTTGAGCCCGGGTTAATACCCGGTCAAAATCCTTTTTTGCTTCGATTGAAATAGGTTTAAATGTATCCATCATCACACCAAACTATCGCTTTTTTGTTTTATTTATGGGCCGGTTTAGCTAAAACCGCCGCTCCAAAGGACCGGCCAAATTCAAATGCATTGGCCAAATCGGCCGGTGTCGGAATCAACACCGGTTTGACCGTGGAATTAATCACCTTGAATTTAATTCCCGCCATCCGGCTTTCCAAAATCGGTACCGCTTCACCGCTCCACCCACAAGAACCGAAGGCTGAACCGAGTTTGCCTTTTAAATTGAGCGTAGCCAGACTGCTTAACAGATCATGCGCCGGTTTGACCGCATCGCCGTTAATCGTCGGTGAGCCCAGCAAAAGGCCTTTGGAGCCTTCGATCCGATCAACCAGCTCCGCCGGGTTGGTGTTCCCCAGGTCGTACAGTTCAGCCGCCACTCCGGCCTGATTAATTCCGGCGGCGATGCGCTCCGCTAATTTGGCGGTATTGCCGTATGCGGTAACATATGCGATAATCACCCGGTCCTGTTCCGGATTGGCCAGGCTCCATTCCCGATAGCACTGTAAATATTTGGCGATATCCCGCCGAATGATCGGCCCGTGCCCGGGCGCCACCATCCGCAAAGGGTAATTGATTAATTTATCCAAAGCCTGCAGCACATAACGTTTAAACGGACGCATGATATGATCAAAATAATATTTAAAATCGTTAAAAAACCGTGAGTTTGGGTCCAAGTCCCCGAACAACAGCGGGTCGGCGTAATGCGCGCCTAAAAAATCGCAATCAAAGAGGATCTGATCTTCCGCAAGATAGGTAAACATGCTATCCGGCCAATGTAAAAACGGCGCGGCAATAAACTTTAGAGTCTTTCCACCCAAATCCAATACATCGCCGTCGCCCATCTTCAGCAAATTGCAATCATGATTTAAAATATTTTTGATAAAATGCTCGCCGGTTTTTGAGATCACTACTTTCGCCTGCGGCGCCAGTTCCAACAAAGCGCCGATACTGCCGGAATGGTCCGGTTCCATATGGTTTAAGATAATATAATCGATTTTCGCCGGATCAATCAACTGCTTGATTTTAGCAAGATATTCGGCGCCAAAACCGCTTTTCACCGTTTCAATCACGGCGGTTCTGGCGGCGCCCTTGACTAAGTACGAATTATAACTGGTGCCCTGCTCCGCCCGCATAATGATGTCGAATACCCGCAAATCGGGGTCCAGCGTCCCGATCCACCAGACATTCTCGCTTAACTCCTCAATCTTCATTTCATCACCTCAACTAAACCGTTTCAAATTGATCTTTGCCGACCCCGCATTCGGGACAGACCCAGTCCTCCGGCAAATCCTCAAAAGAGGTCCCCGGCGCTACCCCGTTATCGGGATCACCCACTGTCGGATCATAAATATACCCGCAAATCGTACACTGCCATTTTTGCATTGCTATCTCCTCCTCGTTTTATACTATTCTTCGCAAAAAGTTTGTTTTTTGGGGGGCAAACTTTTTGCAAAGATATAGTTCCTTAATTCATCGCGACATCTTTGGTACTGCTTTGTTTGCGGCCTGGTCGCGAAATATTTATCCTACCGAAATTCCGGTAAAATAAATCCTTCAAAAATAATTAACATGGTTAAATTTTAATAGATGATTCTATTTTTGTCAAGCTATTTTCCCAACTTTTTAAAAATGCGGCGAAAAACGGCACTAGGCTTTCATTTATTATTTTAAAATCATCTTTAGCCGGTTTCCCGGTACCCGAGAGTCGGCGCTATCACCCAGTAAAGCGATTCCTAAATT
>JASFQO010000412.1:0-3466 GCA_050115405.1 Bacillota bacterium | reverse complement strand
CCAATCCCAATCAAAAATATGTCGATTTCGCCAAAAGCCAGATTGATTACATTTTGGGAAGCAATCCGAATAACCTGTCCTATATGGTCGGCTTTGGTTCCAATTATCCGCAATTCCCGCACCACCGGGCGGCGAGCGGCCGTTTGGAGGGTGAACCGGCCAATGAGAGTAAGAAAGATCCAGAACGTCATATTCTCTATGGCGCTTTGGTCGGCGGCCCGAAGGAGGATGATTCCTATAGCGACGACATCGAAGAATATGTTTATACCGAAGTCGGTTTGGACTACAATGCCGGCTTGGTAGGAGCGCTTGCCGGCATGACCGAGTTGTATGGCGACGATCAGGAGGCGGAAGATACCCCGGGGATTGAAGCGGAACCCGCGGAGTATTATGTCGAAGCGCAAGTGACTTACGAAAATGTCCAACAGACGATTGTCAAAGCTTATTTGCACAATATCACCGTCTCGCCGCCCCAATATGAGACGGGGCTGACCTTGCGTTATTTTGTCGACTTAAGTGAATTTTACGCGCAGGGTTTATCGGTGGCCGATATTACCACCGGAATCGACTATACCGACAATGGGGCGGTGATTGGTTCCAGTTTGCTGCCGTGGGATGAAGCAAATCATATTTATTATGCGGAAGTCAGTTGGCCGAATACGGCGCTTTACGCCAAATGTCAGGTACAATTCAAAATTGCGGGGCAAACCTCCACGATTTGGGATGCCACCAACGACTTTTCCCGGACCGGCCTGACCACTACCTTGGCGACCACCGAGTACATCGCCGTTTTTAAGGATGGGGAATTGGTCTATGGTAAGGCGCCGGACGGCGGTGGGACAACTACCGCTACGCCGACCACGACTGCAGTGGTGACGCCAACGCCTACCCCCAGCACGACCGGGGCGGTATCGCCGTCGCCGACCGGTTCCGTTCCCGTCTCCGGTTGTGCGGTTTCCTATGCAATGAACGATTGGGGCGGCGGGGCCACGGTTAGTATTAACATTAAAAATAACGGAACGGCTGCGATTGACGGGTGGACATTAGCCTGGTCCTTCCCGGGCGATCAGACTATCACGAATGCGTGGAACGGCGCCTATACCCAAAGCGGGACCGCGGTCACGTTCCAAAATATGGCCTATAACTCAACAATTGCCGCCGGCGGGACGGTATCTTTCGGGTTTAACCTCTCCTACAGCGGGACCAATGACAAACCGACCGGGTTTACCTTGAATGGAGTCGCCTGTTCGACGGATTGAAATGGAGGTAAGGCTACCCTTAACTTGAGATGAGGGAGGCGCTAAGTCCGCACGCTTCCGGAAAGGGTGACCGGGGGTGAGTGGTTTGCAATAATTATTAACATTATAATCCATGTTTGGAATATAATGAGTGATGGAGGTGAAACGATGAAAAGTAAAATGAAAAAATTAGGCGGCGCTATTTTATTAGCTGTTTTGGTTGGCTGCGGCTTGATTTCAACCCATTTTCAGGCTAACGCCATCTTAAGTTATCCCGGGCTGAGAGTGGAAGGCCGGTTTCTATATGACCAAAACGGCGAAAAAGTCATCTTAGTCGGAGTCAACAAAATGGTGGTTTGGACTGATATCGACGGCCTGCCTAGTTTCCCCGAAATCGCCAAGAGCGGGGCTAACTGCGTCCGGATCGTCTGGACTTCAGACGGCACGGCCGAACAACTTAACACCGCCATTTATAATTGCCGGGCAAATTCGATGATCCCAATGGTCGAGCATCATGGGGCCACCGGCGCTTGGAGCGACTTGCAAACGTGTGTTGATTATTGGCTCCGCGACGATGTCCTCGAAGTACTGAAGGAGCATCAGGAATATCTGCTGATCAATATTGCCAATGAGTGCGGGGACGGCAATGTCACCGCCGCTGATTTTCGGGCCAAGTACATCGATGTTGTCAGTCAGATGCGCGCAGCCGGGCTGCATGTGCCGTTAATCATTGATGGAACGAGCTGGGGGCAGAATATCAATATTCTGCAGTCGGAGGGGCCGGCGTTGCAAGAGGCTGACCCGGACCACAATCTGATGTTTTCGGTTCATATGTGGTGGCCCAAGATGTATGGCTATACCGCCCAGACGGTGATTGATGAAATTGCGGAGTCGGTCCAGATGGAACTGCCCTTAATCGTCGGCGAGTTTGGCGGTCTTTGGGAAGAGAGCGAACAGGGGGAGATCCCTTACGAAACGATTATCGAACAATGCACCAAAAACCAAATTGGTTGGCTGGCCTGGAGTTGGGGGCCGGGCAATAATCCGCAGACTTTTTTGGACATGACCGAAGATTCCACTTATGACACCTTGCATGATTGGGGTTTGGAAGTAGCGGTGACCAGCCAGTATAGTATCAAAAATACCGCGGTCCGTCCGGACTGGCTGCTTGAGTCGCTGCCGCCGTTGCCGACGCCGACCCCGTTGCCCGACGGCAATCTGGCTTTAAATAAGCCGGTCACGGTGACTTCGGTCGAAAGCGAATCTTATCCCGGCAGCAATGCTGTGGATGGTGACCTCAATACTCGGTGGGCTTCGTCAAGCTCCGACCCGCAAAATCTAACGATTGACCTGGGCGCGGAGTATCAAATCAACCGGGTGATTATCGTTTGGGAAAACGCTTATGCGACTCAGTACCGGATTCAGGTATCCAATGACGGGAATAACTGGACCGATATTTATACGGATTATAACGGTGACGGCGGGGATGATGATCTGACGGTCAGCGCCAGCGGACGTTATCTCCGAGTTAACGGCATGCAAAGGTATAATTCGGAGTGGGGATACTCCATCTGGGAGATTGGTGTTTATGGGTCGGGAGGCTCAAGTCCGGCGCCCAGCGCTTCGGTCACGCCGACTCCGAGCAGTACGGCGACAGTAACCACGACTCCGACCCTAACCCCGACAGTTACGCCAAGCCCGTCGTCTTCTCAAAGTTCGGGCTGTGCGGTTAGCTATACCATGAATGACTGGGGCAGCGGGGCTACGGTCAGTATTGCAATTAAAAATAACGGCGCCGCCGCGATTGACGGTTGGGAATTGGCCTTCAGTTTCGCCGGTAACCAAAAGATCGCCAATACCTGGAACGCCAAATGTACGCAAAGTGGGACCGCGGTCACTTTTTCCAATGAAACCTATAACGCCGCTATTCCGGCGGGCGGAACTGTCAACTTCGGCTTTAATCTCAGTTACAGCGGTTCCAATGCCAAACCGGCCGAGTTTACCTTGAACGGAGCCGCCTGTTCGACCTATTGATACACTCACAGTCTTGTGCCCTTCTGGAGGCTTGATGCCAATATCATCAAGCTGCGATTATAAAAAACGGAATAAAGAAAAAGATTTTTTAAATTTGAGGGAGGTAAGGGGGATTTGCCGGATTGGCTGATGCGCCGTGAAAAGCCGCGCATTGCGTTTTCACTTAAACTGAATGAAAAATGCTGGAGATCGTT
>JASFQO010000411.1:0-3468 GCA_050115405.1 Bacillota bacterium | reverse complement strand
CCATCCGGCATCTTTGCTTAATAAATTTTGAATATCAAAACATCCGCGGAGCCTTGGTCGGGTTTTACTGTCCGGCCTATGCCGGCGGCGTCAATCTACCGGGCTACCATTTGCTTTTCATCTCCGCCGGCCGCAAAGTAGGCGGCCATTTACTGGAATGCCGGATTACCAATGCCGGCGCCGTGCTTGACGCCACGCATGATTTCATGATGGTCCTGACGCAAAGTCCGGAATTTTACCGGGTTGACTTAAGCGGGAATAAAGAAGACAGCAAAAACAGGTGGAAAGGTAGACATTCGTACGCGTCCGCTGGGGATGGGGGATTCTTTAGATGGAAAAGGTTACGAAGGGAGCGGCCCTAAACGAACCGTCCCCCTGTCTTTCAAGCTGTTAAAACAATGATTCAATTCAAGAACCGTCCCTGAATTTCCCGGCAGATCGAATCACAGTCCAAGCCGCAGAGGCGCAACAAAATCTCGGTCGCGCCGTGCGTTACGAACCGGTCGGGGATACCTAGGGGGACACATTTAACTTGGGTTACTTGTTCCCGGGCAAACAGCTCCAACACTGCCGCGCCAAATCCGCCGGCCAGGATATTCTCTTCCAGCGTGACGATCAGACGGTGATTGGCGGCCAGCTCCAGCAAGAGCATCTCGTCGAGTGGTTTCACAAACCTGGCGTTGACCACGGTACAATTAATTCCTGAACTTTGCAGTTGTTGCGCGGCGGCCAAAGCCGGGCCCACCATCGTCCCCACCGCTACCAGGGCGACTTCGGCCCCTCTTTGCAGGACGCTGCTTTTGCCCAACGGCAATAGCTGATAATGCGCTTCTTTGACGTGCAGCGCGTTGCGGCGCGGATAGCGGATGGCTACCGGCGCCTTCAGTTGCAAGGCGGTATAAATCATATCGCGAAACTCGCGATCATCATACGGCGCCATGAGCGTCAGGTTCGGAATCTGCCGTAAAAACGACAGGTCAAAGACGCCGTGATGCGTCGGCCCATCCGGGCCGACCAGCCCGGCTCGGTCCAACATCAACAGCACCGGCAGGTTTTGCAGACAGACATCATGGATAATCTGGTCAAAGGCGCGTTGCATAAAAGTCGAGTAGATCGCGACCACGGGCCGGAAACCCTGTTTGGCAAGGCCGGCGGCGAGCGTCACCGCATGTTGTTCGGCAATCCCCACATCGATAAAGCGGTCCGGAAACTTCCGGGCAAACGGTAACAGACCGGTCCCGGCCGCCATCGCCGCGGTGATCGCCACGATCCGTGAGTCTCGGCCGGCCAAGTCCAAAATGGTGGCGCCGAAGACATCCGTATAGGTCGGACCTACGGCATGGTCAAGCTTGACGCCGTCATCCAGTTGAAATGGCCCGACCCCGTGAAACCGTTGCGGGTTGGCTTCGGCATAACGGTAACCTTTACCTTTTTTGGTCAGGACATGCACCAGGATCGGGCCTTGCATCTGCGCCGCGTCCCGCAACGTCGTCCGGAGAATATTCAGATTATGGCCGTCGATTGGCCCGACATAGGTTATGCCCAATTCTTCAAAAAACATCCCCGGAATCACTAAAAAAGACAGTCCGTCCTCCAATTTCTCCAGATAACGGACAGTGGCTTGTCCCACGCGGGGAATCTTTTGAATCAGTTCCTGCAAATCCGACTTTAACCGGCGCAAGCGCGGATTAGTCCGGAGCTTGGTCAGATAATGCGCCAACGCCCCGACGTTCTTGGAGATGGACATCTCATTGTCATTTAAGACGATCATCAAATTGGTCTGCAACTGACCCAAGTGATTTAAAGCTTCGAAGGCCATCCCCCCGGTTAACGAGCCATCGCCGATTACCGCAATAATTTTCTGCCGGCCGCCGCTTAAATCCCGGGCTTTCGCCATGCCAATCGCCGCTGAAATCGAAGTGGAGCTATGCCCCGTCCCGAAAGCGTCATAACGGCTCTCCTCCGGTTTGGGAAAACCGCTGATCCCGTGATATTGACGCAAAGTGGCGAAAGCGTCCCGCCGTCCGGTAATGACTTTATGGACATACGACTGATGCCCCACATCCCAGATAATCTGATCTTGAGGACTATTAAAGGTGGCATGCAACGCCAGGGTCAGTTCCACTACTCCCAGGTTTGGCGCCAGATGTCCGCCGTTATGAGCCACGGTTTCCAACAAAAACTGACGAATTTCACCGGCCAACTGCTGTAATTGCGTAGTGGTCAGCCGTTTTAAATCGGCTGGTCCATTAATGGTGCTTATTAAGTTACTCATGATTCTATCTGGCCTTTCGTGAATTGGAACGTTGTTTACGTTTGATCTTTTTCAGGTCAATCTCAATAAATTTAATCCAGGCGAACGCTTTACCTACTGCAAATACAATTCGATTCGCCTGTTTTATGGCATAAGATTTTCCCAAAGCCTTCCCCCCGACCGTGCAGGCGGCAATCGTCGCGATAACCGCCGCATTAATCAGGCTATTCGTCGCTTGGCCCAGGGCCGCCACCACAATACCGGCGGCGAGCGCTCCGCTAAGCGTTCCGGCAATATCGCCCACGACGTCATTGCAGAAATTCGCTGTCCGGTCCGCATGCCGAACCAGATAGATCGCTTCTTTCGCCCCGCGTACTTTAGCGGCGCTCATGGCATGAAAAGGACTTTCGGCGGCGGACGTGACGGCCGTCCCGATAATATCAAAGATAATTCCGACCAAAATCACCACAAATAAAAAGCCGATTGACAAACCAAGCCCCAGGGAAAAGCCTGATAAATACGAAATAATCAGGGAAACGCCAAAAGTGATGACTGCGATTTTCAACGCATGAGAAACCGGATTTACTGTCACAAAACCACCTTAATCTATGTATTTTTCATTTAGGGTGAAAATTCGTAAGAAGTTACACTCATAGTTTTGTGCCGAAGCACAGCTAGACATCAACGTTAGAGAGTAGTTAAAAACCAACCTAGTACGTTGTCAACTCTAATTCTTTAGAAAAAGCATTAACGGCCCAAGTATTGCTGAGGCGGCAAACCGGCCCAACGCTTTTTAATAATTAAAGAATTGACACCTTACTAGGCGGCTGATTAATCTTAATTAATTTAAGATGGTATTCACCGAGTAAATATTGTGGCTTGAGGTCCAGTAGGTTTTCCCAAAGGTCGCCCCGGCGTCGCCGCCAAGGCGGTTTCCCTTTATGCCCTTTCCGTACGGTCGCCCAATGCGGGACTGGATTACCACTTAGTCCACACTGCAATCCCCGGTGAAATTCATTGCTGAATAGCCTAGGAGTTTTCCTCAACAAGGCGCGTCAATTTCTAGCCTCTTTTGCAAATTGAGTTTCAATGGCAAAGCGTTACCTGGTTCCTGCAGAAACCTGACAACCTGAACCCATATCCTCCCAAATCACTCAAGGCAGGCTACGCTGCACCGATACTAAGTATAAGCTACCGTACCATATGCAGGTTCA
>JASFQO010000410.1:0-3470 GCA_050115405.1 Bacillota bacterium | reverse complement strand
TACCTCCCGAAAAGTCCGGGTTAACCTGAAGGGGGGAACTTTATTGGTGGAATGGGATGAAGTTACCAACCACGTCCTGATGACCGGCCCGGCTGTGGAGGTTTTTCACGGAGAATGGTTGCTTTAACACTTAACGAGGTGAATGACGTTTTGAAAATAGCAATCCTAGGTCCGCGTGGCACCTATTCGGAACAAGCCGCGTTTTTATTTGCCAAAAGAATGGATTGTCCGGCGCCGGACTTGGAGTTGATTTATACCACTGTCGGTAATTCCTTGCGTTTAGTGCAAAATTTGCAAGCCGATTATGCCGTGGTCCCGATTGAAAATATGATCGACGGTCTAATCGGTTCAACTTTGGATTACTTGATTGAGTTTCAGGATTTTGTCAAAGTTTGTGATGAAGTTCATTTGCCAATCACTCACGTTTTGGCGGCTCAGTCGAAAACGGAGTGGTCTGGTCTGCAAAGGATTTATTCCCATCCGTCGCCGTTAAACCAATGTCAAAACCGTCTGGAAGTTTTATTTCCCACAATCAGCCTAATCCCGGTGATTTCCACAGCCGAAGCCGCGCAGATGGTATTAGCGGATCAATTGCGCCAAAGCGCCGCCATTTGCAGTCCCGATCACGCCGCACAGCAGGGACTTACGGTCTATCCTGCTGATATTCAGGATTATACCTGCAATGAAACTCGTTTTTTAGTCTGTTCCCTGCAAGACGGACGCCCTACCGGAAACGATCGGACCATTATCGCGATCCGTTATGGCACCAATCAACCGGGCCAACTTTATTTGACTGCCAAATACCTGGCCGAGGCGGCGATTGATTTGACTTTTGTCCAATCCCGGCCTTACAAAATTAAACCGCAGGAATATGTGATCATTTTGGAATTTATCGGACATAAATCCAGCCCTAATGTGGAAACCGCTTTAAAAAACGTGGAGCTGCAAGCACGCGCCAACAATGGCTGGAAAAAAATCTTAGGCAGTTATCCCAAACGGGAAAGAGACGGCAATCATGCAATCAGTTGAAGCGTTCGGCCAACAATTGGAGGATTTGGAAGCTACGCTCCAACCGGAATTTTTAAAAATATCCCGGATTGCTTTGACTAATCAGGCCAAAATGCTAGCCGCCTTTCAAGCGGAACGGATCGGGGCCCATCATTTTCAAGCAACTACCGGGTATGGTTATAACGACTTGGGACGAGAGGCTTTGGAACGGGTCTTTTGCCGGGTATTTCAGGCCGAAGCGGCTTTGGTCCGGCAGCAATTGGTATCGGGGACCCACGCCATCGCCTGCGCCCTTTTGGGGAATTTAAATCCGGCGGATGAATTAATTATTGCTTCCGGACATCCTTACGAAACTTTAATGGGCGTGTTGGGGATAAACGCCGCCCAAACTGAAGGGAACAGTCAAACAGCGGGTTTTCGCGTGAAAATTATTCCGCTGACCGGCAGCGGGCAACTTGATCTTCCCGCTGTTATCGCGGCGGTTACCCCTCGAACCAAAATGGTCGCCTTCCAACGTTCCTGCGGTTATGCCGATCGGCCTTCGTTCTCCATCGACGAGTTGAAACAGGCTTTTACCGCTATTAAACGAGTTTATCCGAGCCTGGTCATCTTTGTGGATAATTGTTACGGCGAGTTTGTCCAAACCAGGGAACCATTGGAAATAGGCGCCGACCTGATTGCCGGGTCGCTCATTAAAAACCCGGGTGGATGTTTAATGCCCGGCGGCGGTTATATCTGCGGCCGGGCCGCTTTAGTGACGAAAGCGGCCGAACGGCTGTATGCTCCGCAAATCGGCGGGGAAATCGGGCCGTCCTTAATCAACCTGCAAATCTTTTTCCAAGGTTTTTTTGAAGCGCCGCATCGGGTGAGTGAAATGCTTAAAGGGGCGGTACTGGCGGCCCGGGTGTTTGAAGCGGCCGGTTACCAAGTGGCGCCGCGAGTCGGGGATTTAAGGGGCGATATCATTCAAAAAATATATTGCAATTCGGCAGAGCAATTAATCGCATTTTGCCGGGCGGTTCAAAAAAATTCCCCGATTGAGGCGCATGTTTTGCCGGAACCGGCTTTATTGCCGGGTTACCGCCATCCGGTAATCATGGGGGGCGGGACTTTTATTGCCGGCGCGACGAGTGAATTTTCCGCCGATGCGCCGTTGTGCGAACCCTATATTGCTTTCATGCAGGGCGGTATTTCCTATACCCAGATTAAACTGAGTCTTATTGGAATCTTACAAGTGTTAACGCCGCATTGACCTTTAATAAGGAACGTTTTTTCCAATATCGGCAGGAATCCTCCTCCCGGGGTTGAAATATTTATATTTAAGGCAAAAAGGCGCCACTATAAACCGCCACTTACTTTAATTATTATAGAGGAAAGTGAGGTAAGTCTATGGAAAAATATCTCCCATTGATTGTTAAAATTATTATTATGGGCGTCGGCTGTTTTTGGCTCTATCAGGATTCCCGGGCGCGTGATTATAATTGGGTAATCTGGACTTTTTTGCCGATGATGGCTCTTTTTACTCCGGATAATGGTTTTGCGATTTTGCTCATTGTTTTGGTGTTAATCATTTATTTGATTTCCCGGCCAAAGGGGGCGCTGTCGGTCTGTCCGCACTGTAACAAAAAAATCCATCATGAATTGTTTGTCTGCCCTTTTTGCCGTAAAAACGCCAAAAAAGAGTGCCTAAAATGCCATGAACCGGTTCCTTGGGAGGCCGAACAGTGTCCTTTTTGCAAATCCAAAGCTCTTACTAAAGAATAGCAAATAAGGTTAGGCCACACAAAGGGGGCTACTTTATGGGGATTGAACCGCAACGGATCGACAACTTAATTTCATATTTGGATCAAGTGGTTTTAGAAATAAACCAGTCGGAAAACATCGAGGAGAAACATACCGAGTTAATTAATGTCTTGCGTATGGAAGTTATCGAAGTTTTAAAAATTGCTTTTTCCGATGGCGAATCCACGATTCGTCGGAGCGCGATGTATGGTTTGAGTAAAGTCGGGTTGGATTATTCCCTGGATTTATTCATAGCGGCTTTACAAGATCCCGATGAACATGTCCGCGGTTGGGCAGCCGAAGCCCTGGGTAAACTGACTGATTCCAGGGCGATAATTCCGTTAATCAAAGCTTTAGCGGATGAAAATCATTATGTCTGCTTTAATATCTCAGCCGCCTTAAAGCATTATCCCACCACGATCTTGATTCCGCATTTGATTCGGGCTATGAAAGATTCCGATCCGCTAATTTGCCGCCGGATCTGTAAATTGCTGGGAGAGATCGGCGATAAAATAGTTACGGAATCCTTAATTGTAACTTTAAAGGATGATGATGCCGGAGTGCGTTATGAAGCGGCGGAAGCTTTGCGTAAAATTAAAAACCCGGCCAGTATTTCGCCATTGGTCTCAGCTTTAAATGATCCGAATCATGATGTCCAGGCCGTAGCAATCATGGCCCTG
>JASFQO010000409.1:0-3475 GCA_050115405.1 Bacillota bacterium | reverse complement strand
TGCATCTGCTTCATTCCGATTTTGGGCATTATCGTCACCAGCGTTTCTTCTTTAACTTTGCAACTCATACCCCGCAGGGATTCATCCCGCCGACTCCCGCAGCTTGCCCCGTTCCAACCGTACCGTACTGGTCCCCAACTGCGTCCAGTCATCCGGATCGTGCGATACATGCAATACGGTCATTTGCTCCATCCGGTGCAGTTGCCGCAACAATTTCCTTAAATTGCGCTTGGTCCCGCCGTCCAATGCGGCGAGCGGTTCGTCCAGCAAGAGCAAGGGCGGTTTTAATAATAAGGCCCGCGCCAGGGACACCCGCTGTTTTTCTCCGCCACTGAGCCGGCCCGGATCGCAGTCCAGCAAGCGACCAATCCCCATTAGTTCGGCCAGTTCCACGGCCCGCCTTTGGAGCACCGCCTCTTTGGCGCAGCCCTGAATCTTCGCCCCGAATAAGATATTGTCACGCACTGTTAAAAACGGAAACAACAGACTGTCTTGATAAGCAAATCCTAAAACGCGTTTCTCCGGCGGCCAGGCGGTGATGTCAACCCCATCATAAATAATCCTGCCGCCCGTCGGTTGCCGTAATCCCGCCACCAATTCCAGCAGCGTCGTCTTGCCGGCACCGGTTGCCCCGATGACCATCAAATATTCGCCCGCCGCCACCTGCAGGTCCAGCTCGCCGAGGCAAAAACGGTCCGTCCGGCAGGTTAGGCGCTCCAGCCGTAAAAAAGCGTTGCTCATAGTCTCCTCCGTTCGCCCAGCATTATTTGGAAAAGCAGCAAGACCACCACCGCCGCCAGAAACATTACCACCGCGATTCCCAATGCCAATTGGAGTTCACCGATGGACATATTGAGAAAAACCGCCGCCGCCAAAGTTTCCGTCTTCAACCGGGTTACCCCGGCCAGCATCGCGGTCGCGCCGAATTCGCCCAAAGTCCGGGCCCACGCCATGGCGACGCCGGCTCCAATCCCCCGTCCGGCCATTGGCAAAGTCACCCGGAAAAACACCGCATCCGCCGACCCGCCCAAGGTCCGGGCGACTTTTTCATACCGGGGGTCAACCCCGGCAAAAGCCTCCCGAAACATCTTGACCGCAAACGGCAGGGCGACAAACCATTGGGCGACGACTACCCCCAGGGGCGAAAAGACCACTGTCAGGCCAAACTTGCTTAGTCCCGCCCCCAAAACCGGGCCAAACAAAATCAGGAGCGCCACTCCGGAGATTAACGGCGGCAAGACAATCGGCAGATCAAATAAGAGTCCCACGAACATTTTGCCGCGAAACCGCTTCCGTGCCAAAACCCAGGCGCAAGGCAACGCCGTCAGCGTCGCCCCCACGGTTGCCAAAAAGGTGCTTTGCAAGGTAAACCCCACTGCAAAGCGGAACTCCGGATTGGACGCCAGGCGCGGCCAAGTCCCTTTGGCGCCAAACCAAAGCATTGCCGCAAATACCGTTAAGATCAGGACGACCGTCACTCCAAAAACCATCCCCGCCACGCTGTTGACCCAGCCCTGCCCCAAATGGAATTTCCGCTTAGATTTTAGTCTGAAAACCGTGTTTGGCAAAGACAACCGGTCCTTCCGCCGCGGCAAACTTCAAAAAGCGCCGCGCCACTTTTTGGTGGGCGCTACAACTTAAGGAGGCGCAGGGCAGCTCCTCCACCACATTCACAGCCGGGTCAATCGCCACAAAGCCAAGTTGGCCATGAGTCTTGGCATTGCTATATTCCACGATGCCGGCGTCGCCCTGGCCCATTTGAATGGCGGCGATAACCTTGGCCGGCGTCTCCACGAAGGCCAGGATATTGCGCTCCACTTTCGGGACGATTCCCAATTTGGCAAAAATTTTAAAAGCAGTCTGTCCCAAAGCCGTCCCCTTTTTATCAGGCAAAATCAGTTTAAGGCCGGGTCGGGCCAAATCTTTGATTGACGCAATCTTGGCCGGATTATGCTTCGGAGTGATGATAATCGGTACATGATAGGCCATCGGCCCGGCCACCGCCGCGATCAAGCCGGCCGCCCGGGCCTTTCGGACAAAAGACATGCCGCCCGGGATATACAGGTCGCCCCGCCGGCTCAATTGCAATTGGCCCAGCAACGCGCCGGAGTTATTAAAGGTCATTTCCACTTTAATCCCGGTTTTTTTGGTGAAACGCCCGGCCAGCTCACTCACAGGCTCTTTAATCCCCGCGCCGACATAGGCAAACAATGCCGGTTGGGCGGCCCGGCCGGCCGGTATCGCCACCAGTAGTAGCACCAGCAGTATCCCGCCCCAAAATAAATTTCCCCTACTTTTGAACATGGCAATCACCTCGCTTTTTTAGTTTTTTCTACTTTATTCCAATAGCCAAATGCCAACAGGCGGGTTCACCGCCGTTCAATCGTCGTCCCCAGATCCGCCGGCTTCCCGAAGTAGACCGCCGTGGTGACCAGAGCGTCAACGCCGGTCGCCGCGTATTCCGCCGCATTGTTTTCGGTCACTCCGCCCGCGGCCAAAACCGTTAACTCCGGCCGGACCGCCCGCAACTGCGGCATCCACTCCCGCAATTGGGAAGGGGAAACCTTATCAAACTGCACGCCGTCGATACCCGCTTTCGCTAAAGCCAGGGCCTCCTCCAATCCCTCCACTTCCGCCTGGACCTTCTTCTCGCAAAGGCGCGCTTTGATCTCGCCGACCTTAGCAAGGAGTTCTCTTTGGTCAACCAGGAAATTGCGGTGTTGCTTGAAAATGAGCACCGTCTCCGAGAGACCCAGCCGGTGTGGGACGCCCCCTCCGGCCAAGACCGCCTTAATCGCCAGTTCCTTGGCGCCCGGAAAATTCTTTCTGGTGGTGACCAGCGACACCCGGGGATTCACCGCGTGGATCCGTTCCGTCAGTTTCCTGGTACGGGTCGCGATACCGGAAGCGTATTCCAAAATATTCAGCCCTATTTTCCACACCTTATGCAAGTCCGCCGCTAACCCGGCCGCTTCGAAAATCACCGTGCCCGGCTCGGCCTGTTCCCCCGAAACCGCACTGCGGATTACCTCCACGTTCAGTTTCCCGCAAATCCGGCGCACCTCTTCCGTGCCGCACAGCACCGTCTGTTCCCGGCAGTAATAGGCCAGCTTGCCGGGGCAGTCGCCTATCCCCAAAGCCCAGGTGGTCAAGTCCAAATATGGAACATCTTCTTTAATCCATTTTTCGATGGTTTCATCAGCAATATACAACATACGAATTCCTCCTTCTCCATAAATAGGAAGCCAAATGGGTATTTCCCAAACGGTTTGGCGGACATCCCCAAACTCGTTGCGAAGCAAGGGCAATATGTTATGTATGTGTTATCTTTTGGTTTTGGCTTGCTAACAAAAAACAATTTAAACTAACATAACTTAACTCCGATAGTTTTTATTATAGAAAAGTACCGGAAAAAAATCAAGGTTTTTCAATTAATATTACACAAACATTACATATTGTAACTACGTCGCAAACA
>JASFQO010000408.1:0-3476 GCA_050115405.1 Bacillota bacterium | reverse complement strand
TGCAAGTCATGAGAATAATGGCCGCCAAGGAGATTAAATGTAAGCGCGTGATCTCTTTATGACTAAGCTGAGGTCGCAATTGGGTTACCAGAAAAAAGGCCGTCAGGGTCAGAAACACGCTTAAACGGAAGTAAAAGACGTCCTGATTTTGGTGGGTAAAAAAATCACATGCAGTAATTATGGCAATATAAGGCGCGCCGAACAACGCCAAAAGACGCCCGGTAGAGCGAGTATTGCGGGACAATTTTTGCCGATATAAATTTTTCATACTTTGGTCGACGCCCATTAAAGATAAAACCTCGATTATTATTAATTTGAAATACGATCGACAATCATCTAAAAATCAGCTATAAAGTCGAATATTTATAGTATTTTAAGGTATTTAGAAGATTAGACACCATATTAAGTTAATATCAAAACGGGCAGTAAAACCATAGTGGATCGTTTTTATTTCCTGTCAGTCTTTTATAGTGCATTAATGCGTCGCGACATCTTTGGGACTGCTTTGTTTGCGGCTTAGTCGCGATATAAGAGTATTTTCCCTTGATATTAGTTTTGAACCGGCGCTACTTAAGTATCATTCTGTGAAGGCGCTCCATTCGATTCTCAAAGATTTATATTTTTTACATAATATTCCTCCCGATATCTTTAATTTATATTTGATATTTACAAACATTTCAAATTATGGTAAAATAAAAAATGATAAATTAAATAGCGGGTATTACAGCTATTTAAGGTCAACCCATAAATCATTATATCCGGCCAGAGACGATATGATTTATGGGTTTATTTATAACACTTTTGTTTCGTTATTAATATGCCAATTGACTGGCAATTTTTACATATCCTGTTACAAGCCTATTCTACTATCTTCATAACTGTATGTCAAGTAATTAAGTATATTATGTTAAATAATTTATTTTATTTGTAATATATTACAAATATAGTTAAAATAATTTATTTTTTAGAACAATCTATATGTTTTTGCCCTAATTTATTGGTCTTTTTTCGCATGAACCTGCCGTCTCTAAAGTGACCAGTTGCAAAGTGAGCTGGCCGGCGCGCTCCAGGAGGGAACGACGCCGGACCATGAATTGAGCGGACCCAGCCGCGCTAACTCCCTCGGATCTTCTTTTCGCCGCCAGACAGCATAAAAAAAGGTTATACGATGGCCGAAAGCTGCTTTGAATCGGTTCTTCCGGCGTCGCATAACCTTGATTTATAAAAAAAATATGCTTAAACCTTAAACATAGCCACCGCTTTTTTCATGGTCTCGGCAACGTCGGAAAGATTCCGCGCCTGTGCGGCAACCTCTTCCGCGCTGGCGCTTTGTTCTTCGGCAGTCGCCGATACTTCCTCCATGGTCGCCATACCTTGCTCACTAATTACGGTGACTGAATTTACCGCATTGGTAACTTGGTCATTATGCCGTTCCATTTGTTGGGCTGATCTGGCTACTTCATGAATTTGGGTTAATGTTTTTTCCAATTGCGCAAAAATATTCCCAAAAGTAGTCGCGGCATCAGTAGTCATCTTATTGTTGTTTTCGACTTCACCAACTCCTTTTTGTATCGTAGCGACCGACTGGTGACTCCTGGTCATCATCTCATTAACCAAATCATTAATGATTTTAGCGGCTTCTTTCGACTGTTCGGCTAATTTACCGGTTTCATGAGCTACCACAGCAAAGCCTCTACCGTGTTCCCCGGCTCGCGCGGCTTCAATAGCGGCATTGAGCGCCAAGAGCGTGGTCTGCTCGGCAATCCCCCGGATTAATGCTGAGAACTCCCTAATCTTCTCCGAAGAGTGATTCATATCATTAATAACGGTGCTCACTTCTTTAATTGTATTGTAAAGGTTGTCAATCCCGGAGGCTACGGCAATGGAAACCTTTTGACCGGCTTGGGCGGATTGAGCCACTTGCTCGGAATATTTGGCAATCATCAGAGCGTCGTTAGCCACATTGGTGACCAGTTGCCCCAGTTGAGTGATGTTATTGGCCATGGCGCTAATATCTGAGGACTGTTCAACCGAAGACTGAGTCATATTTTCCATCGCCCGGGCTACTTCGGAGGCGGATTTACCGGATTCATTGGAAGCCTCGCGCAATTCTTTGCCCGCCCGCGACACGATGTAGGCATGTTCGCTAATATTGGTGACTAAATTTCGGAGGCTGGCGACGGCGTGGTTTAATCCGTCGATCAGTTTGTTAACTTCCCGGTTCCCCTTAACATTAATCACCGTGGTAAAATCGCCTCTGGACAATGAATTGACACAACTAATCATTTCTTTTAACGGAGCCGAAATCGTCTTCGCCATCGGCACTCCAAGCGAAAAAGTAATTAGTAAACTGGAGATCAACAAAACAATATTGAGCAAAGAAGACTGTTCAAAGATGTTTCGCCCTATTTCCCGAGAGTTTAAGGCTTGAAGAGTCATCTCATCTTGAACATTCTTCAAATTCAACAAAAGCGCCGTTAATTTCCGGTTGAAAATTTGATATTTTTCCTGAGTATAAGGCCTAACGACAAGCTCTCTCAATTCGGCGAGCATTGTTTGAACACTCTCTTTTTGGGCGGCTAAAAAGTTTAAATTCAAGCTTCCAATCAGATTGAAGTTCAAAGAAACCTGTTGACCTCCGGTCACATTGCTGAGATATTGGTATCGTAACCGATATAACTCATCTTTCAAATTGGCCATTGTCACAAAATTGTTGACACTTTCCTTAAATACTTTTTGGGTATTATCTTGCATCTGATTAAAACTTCTCATGGCTATCAGCCCTTGCGCCACTAAAAAACCGGTCATCACTAAAATTATCAACATAATATGCTGGATAACCTTTAACTTTGCCATTACCGCTTGTAATAACACAAATGGGGTTCGGATTAATCTTAAAAAGTTCATTTTTCCCTCCTACTTAAACTTTTGATAAATTTATCCATTTGAAATCTTATTATCTCGTCGTTGGAAAAGTAATGGTTATCCTTTAGGATTTTTGAATGCAATTTATCTTTGTTCAAAAAACAAAATAGAATCTTTTAAAGACAAAACTCCAAAACGGATATTACCAAAGCAGATAATTTACATCGCCATAATTACCAATAATTATCAAAACTATATTTTAATACATAAATAATTCTATAAAATGGTTGAATATCCTTTTATTATCTTTATAATTAATTATCTTTTTTGTTAATAACATCCATTGTTATGTAATGAACTCCTTCTTACCAAATCAACTCTTTGGACATACCTGATTACGCTTCAAACCAAAAAATGCGACCGGAATCACAATCATGGTCAAAACCGAAGAGACCAGCATTCCAAAGATAATCGAATACGCCAGGGGCGCCCAGAGGCTGCCGCCAGAAAGCCCCAGAGGGAGCAGGGAAATGACCGTCGTCACCATCCCAATGATAATCGGGCGCAACCGGGTGACACAGCCCGCAACCACCGCCTGATGCAATTTGGCC
>JASFQO010000407.1:0-3481 GCA_050115405.1 Bacillota bacterium | reverse complement strand
ATATTATACGGGAAACCGGTTCGAAAAACACTATCTATTTGAGAATTTTTCGGAAATTGTTAAAACCCATTCTCCCCCTCGCCCAGCAACTCCGCCTGCTCCATCACGGCCTTAATCGCTGCTTCCTGCTTATCCGGCGGATACCCGTACTTCTTCAAAAGCCGCCGGATGGTCACCCGCATCTGGGCTTGGACGTTCGCGCGGAGATTCCAATCGATGCTCATATTGTTTTTGATGGCTCGGGTCAACTCGCGGGCGATCTTTTTTAAGGTTTCATCCCCCATGATTTTGACGGCGGCGTCGTTAACGCCCAAGGCGTCATGAAAGGCTAATTCATCATCATTTAAACCGATGTTTTCGCTCCGCGCGTTAGCGGCGTTCATCCGCTTCGCCAATTCAATCAGTTCCATGATTACCTGAGTGGTTTCAATAGTCCGGTTTTGATACTTGCGAATGGCGTTATTCAGCAATTCCGAAAAGACTTTGGACTGTGCCAGGTTGCGGTGGGAGATCGTCTTGACTTTATCGATTAAAAGTCGCTTCAAGAGTTCCACCGCCAGGTTTTTATGCTGCATTCCCCGGACTTCTTCTAAAAACTCATCTGATAAAATGGAGATATCCGGTTTGTTTAAGCCGACCGCCTCCAGAATATCCACCACTTCCTCGGAGATAATCGACTTGGAGATTAACTGGTTAAGAGCGGCGTCGGTCTGGTCCGAAGTCTTTCCGAAGCCGCCGGTCAAGAGTTTAACCAGCCCGGCTTTGACCGCTTTATAAAAACCGATTTCCAGACTGATGCTTTGCGCTACTCTGCTGGTACTGCATAAAGAGAAGGCTTCGGCCAGTTCGTTGGTATGCTTAATAAAACGGTTTTTGCCGTCGTCTTGGACTGCCAGAATATGTTCGGTAGCGGCGGCGAGTGCCTGCAGCCGCTCTTTGGGGGAACCGGCAAAAAAGTTGATATAAGCGCGACCATGAAACATTTCCTGGATAATCTGATATTTTTCCATCATGACGGCAATCGCTTTGGCAGTATCGATTCCGGCGGTATGCCGGTCGGTTTCGGTATAATCGGCCAAGGCCCGTTTTAAGGAGTCGGCCAACCCAATATAGTCCACCACCAACCCGCCGGGCTTGTCCCGGAAGACCCGGTTGACCCGGGCGATGGCTTGCATCAGGTTATGGCCGCGCATCGGTTTATCCAGATACATGGTATGCAGGCAAGGCACATCAAAACCGGTCAGCCACATATCGCGGACGATTACCAACTGTAACGGATCTTTTTCATCTTTCATCCGGTTGGCCAACTGTTCCCGGTAGAGTTTATTGCCGCAATATTTTTGCCACTGTTCCGGGTCGCTGGCGCTACCGGTCATCACAATTTTTATTTTTCCCTTGTCCGGATCATCACTGTGCCAATCCGACCGGAGCTTAATAATGGCTTCATAAAGATTAACCGCAATCCGGCGGGACATGGTCACAATCATTCCCTTGCCGAAATTGGCCTTTTGCCGTTGCTCAAAGTGGTTGACCAAGTCGGCGGCGATTAGCCGCACCCGCCTTTCCGCACCGACAATCGCTTCCAACCGGGCCCATTTGCTCTTCAGTCTTTCGCGGGCGGCAAATTCTTCTTGTTCGGTAATCTCATCAAACTCACTATCCAGCCGGAGGACATCCGCCTCCGGCAGTTCAATCCTGGCGATCCGGCTTTCATAATAGATTTTGACGGTCGTCCCGTCCCGGACCGCCCGGGTCATATCGTAAATATCAATGTAATCGCCAAAGACCGCCGGGGTATTGACGTCGGCGGCTTCAACCGGCGTACCGGTAAAGCCGATAAAGGAAGCGTTGGGTAAAGCGTCCCGCATATATTTGGCATAACCGTATTTAATATTGATGTTACCGCTATCGGCATTGACTTTGGCGGCAAACCCGTATTGACTGCGGTGGGCCTCGTCGGCAATCACCACGACATTGCTCCGTTCGGTTAAGATCGGGTCGGCGTCGGGTTCAAACTTTTGAATGGTGGTAAAGATAATCCCACCCGACTCCACTTGCAAAAGCTCTTTCAAATGTTGCTTATCGACCGCTTGTTGCGGGGCCTGGCGCAGAAGGGACTGCGACTTGCTAAAAGCGGTGAAAAGTTGGTCGTCCAGGTCATTCCGGTCGGTAAGTACCACCAACGTCGGATTATGCAGCGCTAACACAAGTTTGGCGGCATAAAAGACCATTGAGAGACTTTTGCCCGAACCTTGGGTATGCCAAACCACACCGATCCGCCGGTCGCCGGGATTGCTCACCGCCAGTTGCGTTTTGGCCACCGCCTTGTTGACCGCATGATATTGGTGATAGGCGGCGATAATCTTCGAGAGTCTTGGGCCGTCGGTCTGAAAAAGAATGAAATGACGGATTAAGTCCAGCAGCCGTTCCTTGGCGAACATCCCCCGGATTAACACTTCCAATTGCGGAAGGGATTCCGGCGCCAACTCACTGCCGTCAATAGTGCGCCAGACCATAAACCGTTCCTCATTGGCGGTCAGGGAACCGACTCGGGCATTGAAACCGTCGCTGATTACCAAAAAAGCATTATAGGTAAAAACTGAGGGGATTTCGCGTTTATAAGTCTGAAGCTGGTTAAATGCCCTGGAAATCGTCGCCTTGGCATCCGAGGCGCTTTTTAATTCAAAGAGCGCCAGCGGCAGCCCATTCACGAAGATGACCACATCCGGCCGCCGCTTTTTGTGGTTTTCAACAATGGTAAACTGATTGACCGCCAGCCAGTCGTTGTTTTCAAGTTCCTTGAAGTCAAACAGCCAGACTTTATCCGTCTTGATACTGCCGTCCGCCCGCCGGGACTCGACGTCAATCCCGTCGGTGACCATCTTTTGAAAGGCCTGGTTATTGACAAGCAAGTCCGGGTTCTGAGTGATGAAGAGCTTCCGGAACGCTTCCGCAATCGCGTCGCGGGATAACCCCCGATTAATCCGCGTTAATGCCTCCCATAAGCGTCCGGTTAAGATCACCTCACTATAATCACGCCGTTCGGAATTAACGCCATCCGAAGCAAGATCCGGCCCGAAAGCCGTCCGATAGCCCAGTTCGGCGCAGCATTCCAAGACAGCCTGTTCCAAAATGTCTTCCGTAAAGTTCGGCATAATAATGAAACTCCTTAAGGTGAAAATACGTCAGTAGTTACACTCACAGTTTTGTGTCGCGACGCAGGCATGAACGTTAAAAAGCGGCAACCCGAATTTCGCCCGACATGAGTTTGGGTAATAAAGAATCACGTAAATTTACCAGTGTTTCGTTCTCTTTCTCGTTTTCAATGATCATTTTAAATAAATTTTCAACTATGGTTTTAAAATGCAATATGGTATCTCTGTCCGGAACAACTAATTTTATTGCTTTAAAATTTGTCTTACTAATTTCAAGAAATGTACTGCCATTAGCTCTGTTTTTAATTACATCCCTATTATTTTTT
>JASFQO010000406.1:0-3496 GCA_050115405.1 Bacillota bacterium | reverse complement strand
AATGCCCGCTGCATTGGAGAATGCGGGATCACCCCGGAGTACTTTTATCATAATGACTTGTTAAAAAGGCTAAGTATTATATCTGGTCCTAAAAGATTTGTTGGATAGTCCTAATAAAACAAAGACAATACTGGTTACATCGATTCGGCAAATTTCGGCTTCCAGATCCGCATGGAAATAATCAATATTGTTGTTGAAAAATTAATTAATATAGTATATAATTAACTTAGTTAAATTTTAAAATACAAAGAGCTGAAAGAAGAAAATTCTATATCAGGCAAAGGCGGTTAGTTATTAGCAGTGTTCATAACGGTTACGATTTTGGGAGTAGACCAAGCCAGGGCTGATATGCCGGTTCTGGGATAAAGCTCAATTAATTGGGAAAATAGATAGGAGGTGAAGAGTCAAGTGCCCAACCCTGAAAATTGAAAGGCTCCTTATTCACTGGAAGGATAGGGCAATTAGGACAAGAAGGATAGCAAATTTTTTAAAAAGGAGGCAGGCAAATGGATCAAACTTTGCTAAGTGTGGTGAAAGACCGCAGATCGTTTTATGCAATCGGAAAAGACAGAGTTCTTTCGGATGAGAAAATCGTTGCAATCATCCGTCATGCCGTCCAATACGCGCCAAGCGCATTCAATTCCCAAAGCGCCAGAGTACTTGTTTTGCTCGGCAAAGAGCATGACAGGCTCTGGACATTCATCAAAGATATTCTAAAGGGTATCGTTCCGCCGGAGCAATTTTTACCGACCGAAAAGAAAATCAATGCTTTTCAAAACGGATATGGGACGGTGTTATATTTTGAAGATCAGGACACGGTCTCAGACCTGCAGCGGAAGTATCCGCTTTATCAGCAAAATTTCCCCATATGGTCCATTCAGTCCTCCGGTATGCTTCAGTACAGCATCTGGATGCTGCTTGAGGAAGCGGGATTTGGAGCAAGTCTCCAGCATTACAACCCGTTGATTGACGAAAAAGTGAAAAGCACGTGGAATCTACCTAAGACGTGGGAACTTCTTGCCGAAATGCCGTTTGGGAAGCCGTTGGCCGCCCCCGATGCCAAGATATTTCTGCCGTTGGACGACAGGATCAAGGTATTTCAATGACGGCTGTGGTTTCAAAATAAAAAATGAATTGCTGGAGGTAAACTCCAATGTATAACTTGTTGATTGGTGGAGCGGCCGGTCAAGGTATCGACACCACGGTGGCGATTCTGGAAAAGCTGCTTAAACGGTCCGGTTACAATGTATTGACCGTGAGGGACTTTATGTCCCGAGTCCGGGGCGGTCATAATTTTTCACTGATACGGTTCGGTACTGAACCCGTACATTCACATAGTAACTGGCTGGACGGCATGGTCGCCCTTGACGAGGATACGATAAAACTGCATCAGGGCCAGTTAAAAGAAGACGGCTTTATCATCTGTGACAGCAAACTGTCTGCCGTGGGCCCGCGCCTCATAAAGGTTGATATGGACGCGATGGCGAAAGCGCTCGGCAACCCGCGCGTATCCGGCAGTATCGGTGTCGGCGTTATCCTGAAAATGTTCGGGGAATCGCTTGACAGCGTGGAGGATGTTTTGGGCACATTTGTCAAACAGCAATACCTTGACATCAACTTCAGGGCGGTGAAAGAGGGCTATCAGTCGGTTGAGAAACGTTTCCCGCATTTAAGCGGAAAGTATGGCGACTGGATGCTCATTTCCGGAAGTAAGGCGGTTGCTCTCGGCGCCATAATTGCCGGCCTCCGGTTTTATTCCGCTTATCCGATGTCTCCTTCGACGGTTATCATGGAGACGCTCGCGTCTAAAGGCGCCGAGGCCGGTATTGTTGTGGAGCAGGCGGAGGATGAGATTGCCGCCATCAATATGGCAATCGGCGCTTCCTATGCGGGCGCGCGTGCCATGACGGGTACATCCGGCGGCGGTTTTTCTTTGATGGTGGAAGCACTAGGCCTTTCCGGCATGGCTGAAATTCCCTTGGTCGTGATCGATGTACAGCGTCCGGGCCCGGTAACCGGCCTTCCGACACGGACAGAGCAGAGTGACCTGAAATTTGTAATTTCCGCCTCGCAGGGAGAATTCCCCCGTATGGTCATCGCGCTGCGCAATCCTGCCGATGCCTTTTATCAAACTATGCGTGCTTTTCATCTTGCGGAAAAATATCAGATTCCCGTTATCCTGTTGAGTGATCAGTACCTTGGTGACGCCACGTCGACCGTAGAACCATTCAACCCGGAAAGAATTCAAATAGCAGAACCCGCATCGGAATATTTCGGAGAAGGAGAATATCTTCGATATCGGTATACCGAGAATGGAATTTCATCCCGCCTGATTCCGGGAAAAACCAAGCATCTTGTGGCAATTGACAGCGACGAGCATGATGAGCGCGGTTGGATTACGGAATCTGCAGAAGTGCGGACACGGATGATGGACAAACGCCTGGACAAGCTTGAAGGTCTGAATCAAGAATTGCTGGAACCGGATTTTATCGGGCCTGATAGTTTTGACACGCTTTTGCTTGGCTGGGGTTCCATATGGGGGCCGTTGGAAGAAGCCGTCCATCTGTTGAACCAAGATCAACAAGGCCGTTACGCCGCTTTGATTTTCGGCGACGTGTGTCCCCTGCCGCAGAAACTGCTGAAAGAAAAGGCGACTAGAGCCAAACGTCTTATTAATGTGGAGCAGAATGCGACCGGGCAGTTGGCTGGACTGATCCGTGAGGAGACCGGAATAACCTGTGCCGGCAGCGTCCTCAAATATGATGGCAGACAGATTTCCGGCGAGGAAATTGCGGAGAGGCTTCGGAAGGGAGAATTAAAATGAGCGCGGGATCTTTTTGCACCTATGAGACGGCCTGGTGTCCGGGTTGCGGGAATTTCACCATTTTGGAATGCTTGAAAACCGCTCTTGAGCAGCTCGGGAAAGAGTCTTCCGAGGTGCTGGTTGTAGCCGGCATTGGTCAGGCGGCAAAGACGCCGCAGTATATCAACGCAAATGCTTTTTGTGGCCTGCATGGACGTTCGCTTCCCGTAGCTGTTGCGACCAAGATCGCCAACGAAAAGCTGACGGTGATTGTCAATACTGGTGACGGCGATTCTTATGGAGAAGGCGGAAACCACTTTATTCATAATATCCGTAGAAATGTCGATATCACTCATTTTGTGCACGACAACCAGATTTATGGGCTGACAAAAGGCCAGGCGTCACCGACTTCCATCGTGGGGCTGGTAACCGGCGTTCAGACCGACGGAAACTTCAACGAGCCGCTCAATCCGGTACTTCTCGCGATTGCATCCGGGGCCGGATTTGTCGCGCGGGCGTTTACCGGTCGTAAGGAACACCTTATATCGCTGATGAAACAGGCCATCGAATACAACGGCTATGCGCTGGTTGATATCCTTCAGCCATGTGTGAGCTTTAACAAAACCAACACCTTTGCCTGGTACAGTAAGCGGGTTTACGAGTTGGACGAATCATACGACTGTAAAGACAAGG
>JASFQO010000405.1:0-3509 GCA_050115405.1 Bacillota bacterium | reverse complement strand
TGCGCTTCCAGCGGACTCTTTTCAAAAAATTTAACGATTTTAGTTACCTTTTTCTCGGCGTATTCTCGTAGCGCATTAGTGACTTCGATATTCTTGCCGTTTACCGCTACCAACATCGTCATCATCTCCCTCTAAATTTCGATAAACACTGCTGCAATTATTAAGGATTGTTTATGTATATATTAAGCATAAAAATAATTTTTCCTCTAAAAAAGCTTAAAATAATCCAATCATTCCCACAATATAGCTTTAACCAACAAAAGCGCTTTTATCCATGATATGGCATTACAATATCTGCCCGTCAGGTCAAAATAACTCCAATTGCTTACTCTTGACCGGTCTGGCCTTGGGTTCGACCACTTGCAGCAATTCTTTGGGCAATAACTGCAGATAACGGGAGGGTTCGACCGGCGCCGGCTCCCCATTGCGCCATTGCCGCCCGGAACTGACCAGATAACAACGTTGCCTGGCCCGGGTCAGCGCCACATAAAACAAGCGTTGTTCTTCCGCGACATCCGCCGCGCTAAGGTCACTGCCAAACGGCAACAGCCCTTCTTCGACTCCGGCGACGAAAATTACCGGGTATTCCAGCCCTTTGCTGGCGTGAATGGTTGACAGCGTAAGCGACTCCCGCCGGACATCGGTTGGTTGGTTGCTCCGGCTCAAATCGGCTTCGGTCGCCAGCGGCAAAGCCCGGAATAATTCCCGCAAGCCGGTATAATTAGCGGCAATCCGGTCCAAATGTTCCAACTCCAATAAGTCGCTCACCCCGGTTTGAGCAATCCACTCGGCCAACAACTGCGGCAGGCCCTGATTAATTTTGCCTTCAAACTCCCGGGATTGCGCCGCAAAATGCCGGAGTTTCTCCAGCAACGGTCCCTCGGCTTGTTGCAATAAATAATCCAGCGGGAAGCGGGAAGTATTCTCCGGGGCGGCGGTTTCCCGCAACCAGTTATTCACCTGTTTCCGTTCGTCCCCGCTCAACTCCCAGACCGGGTGCCCAATCACTTCACGCAGCCAATAACAGTCCGTCGGTTGATCGAGGTGATGGCAAAAGCTCAAAAAAGCCTGCACTGCGGCGTCGGTTAAAGTCTCTACCGGACCAACGACCCGATACGGTAAACCAACGGTGGCCAAAGCTGTTTCCAAGGCTTCCGACTGACGGTTGGTCCGATATAACACCGCGATATCACTAAAGCCATAAGCAGTGTCGGCGGCAAGCGGATTAAGCCCTTTGTGTCCCCGGCTCCCGGCGGTGAGCATGGTACTGCCGCCGATCAGGCGGATAATTTCCTGGGTAATCGCCGCTGCCGCCTGCTGACTGTCGGCGGTTTTCAGCCAGGTGAGTCCGGTTATTTGCCGCCAGTTTGGCGTTTCCGGGACCATTTGTCTCAATTGGGGCGCAATTAGGCTATTGGCGGCGGCGATTAACGACGCCGTGGCCCGATAATTACGCGTCAATTGCAGACTGGCGGCGTCCGGAAAATCAGTTTGCAGGTCGTTAAAAAACCGGCTGTCCGAACCGCGGAAACCGTAAATCGACTGATTTGGATCGCCAATCACCATTAAACTGCGGCTATCCGCCGCCCACTTGGCGACCAGCCGATATTGCAAAGGATTGACATCTTGAAATTCATCCACCAACAAATAGGTAAAACGGCGGCGCCAGGGCTCCAGCCATTCCGGCGGCGCCGTCCATAATTCAACTGCCTGAATCAGAATATCGTCAAAATCGCAGCGTTGAAATAACGTCAATTTCTGCTGATAAGCCTGGTATAATTGCCACAGTTGCGGCGCTATCCCGTCCGGCGCTTCAAAGAGCAGTTGATTCTTGATTAATCCCAATTGACGGGTCGCTTCCCGGAACTTCATGGACAGCTGCTCTTCTTGCAATACTTCTGCAATTAAAGCTTCGGCAGTATACCGATCCACCAATTGCAACGGCTGCCCCGCCGGGTTGCAGTTGATAATTTTCCAGGCCAAGCTATGAAAAGTGCCAATCTGAATCTGCCGCAAATCGGCGCATCCGTCTAAAAGCCGGATTACTCTGTCTTTAATCTCGGCCGCCGCTTTATTGGTAAACGTCACGGCGGTAATGACCGCGGGATCTACTCCTCGTTCCCGGATTAAATAGGCAATCCGCTCCACCAGGGTCCTGGTCTTACCGGCGCCCGGCCCGGCGATCACCCGGATTACCGGTTCGCCCGCAGTCACCACCTGTTGCTGTTCCGAGCTTAAAACCGCGGTCGCGGCAGGCAGCGGGTCCGCCGTAACGGCGGCCGCGGTTTCGCGGACTGCGGCAGGTTCGGCGCCCGCCGGTTGAGCGGGTGGTTTCTTTTTGGGGTTTTCCAGGGTAAACAGTTTCGCCTGTCCCAAAATCGCGCGGCGTTCCGCCTCATCAAACAGGGAAATCACGCCATATTCGCCGTCATACCCGGGTTTGATGATTACCTGACGCTCCCGCAGCCGCCGAATCCCGGTAGCCACCAAATCACCGGCGGACGCCGCAATTAATTTTGGATCCACCTGAGTCAAAATATCAAGTTCCGGCCCAAACTGACGCAGCAGTTGCCGATAAATCCGCTCGGCCTTTTGGGTTTTGGCGCCGACGTTAAAGGCGGCTCCGATAATCTCCCTTAACGGTACCAGACTTAAAAAATTTTTGGCATCAGCAGGCTTAAAGCCGGCCGGCCGGTCCGCCAGCGCCGCTATCCGGGAGGCCACTCCGACCGTGACCTTTTTGCCGCAGACCGGGCAGATCGCTCCATGGCGATGAGTCTCCTCCGGTTCCCAACAGATTTGACAATTCCGATGGCCATCCAAATGATATTTGCCTTCTTCGGGAAAAAATTCCAAAGTGCCGTTAAAATCGGCCGAATCCCGTTCCATCAAGGCTCTTTTGATGCCCGGATACGAAAACTCCCCGCTGAACAAGTTGGCCTCCCGGGCTAAGTTTTGAGGATTGTGCGCATCGGAGTTGGAGACGAGGTTAAACCGGTCCAGAGCCGACCAGCGCCAGTTCATTGGCGGATCGGAAGACAGCCCGGTTTCCAGGGCAAAAATCTGCGGCGTCAAATCTTCATAACATTCCGCCAAAGTGTCAAACCCGGAATTGGACCCGAAAACCGAAAAGTGCGGCGTCCAAATGTGCGCCGGGATAAAAATGGTCTCCGGGGCCAGCTCCAAAACCAATTGCAACAACAAATAACTGTCCAGCCCCAGGATCGGCCGGCCGTCGGAACGGATATTCATCCCCAACGCTTCCAGCCTGGCGCTAATCCGGTCCGCCGCTTCCAATGACGGTAAGACCAGCAAATGGTGTATTTTACGGGTCCGCTCGTTCTTTTTGTAAATTGTGCTCAGTTCACCGGTGACCACAAACCGTACTTCCGGCTGGCCGGGGATTTCCGGCGCCGGGGCCCCTTTGAGCCGGTAAAAACCGGCTTCAGCCGGGAGGAGGTTTTCCCGCAACTCCGCCCGCCAGCCGGGGTGGGTAAAGTCGCCCGTCC
>JASFQO010000404.1:0-3510 GCA_050115405.1 Bacillota bacterium | reverse complement strand
TGGTCATGGTGGCGGATACTTCAAAATATAATGTGAATAGTTCCAAGGGTGTGGCGCAATCGACCAAACAACAACGCAATACCATGGATAACGTGGCCAAGTCCGCTTCGGAACTTTTGGAAATGGCCACCAAATTAACTTCGCTGGTCGGACGGTTTAAGGTAACCCCTAACTTCCAACGGTGTTGGCGGGTTTTAGATTGTAATCAAGTTAATTGTCCGGCTTATCAAGCGAGGGAAGAAAAATGTTGGTTAGTTCCCAATACGCTTTGTCAGAACGGCGCGCCCGGCGGTTCCATTGCTGAAAAACGGGAAAGGTGTTACCAATGCAATGTTTTTCGGATTAATACCAAACTTTAAGGTTTTGGGCTGCCTCAAATTTTTTGAGGCAGCCCTTTTAACTGTATTGACCGTGGTAGTCTGATCGGGGCGACAAGAATTAACCGATTTGTAATGATATTGTAACCACAATACCTTGAAAATTTCATTGCAAACTTTAAGGAGCAGGTCTATAATTTTAATGTGTTTGGATTTAAAAAATGTTAAAATATGTATATTTAATAATAATATGCAGCAAAAAATATATATGGGAGGTTTTTAGGTGTTAATTTTAGTACTTAACAGCGGCAGTTCATCACTAAAGTACAAGTTGTATGAGATGAAGACCGAGTCGGTAATGGCTTCCGGTGTGGTCGAGCGGATTGGTAGCGAAAACGGTAATTCCATTATCACTCATCACAAAAATGAGGAAACCATTAAACTCACGCCCAAGATTGTGAACCATAACGAGGCTTTGAAAGCGGTAGTCGAGTTTTTAACGGACCCGCAGAAAGGCGTGATTACTTCGCTGGAGGAGATTAAGGCAGTTGGTCATCGCGTATTGCATGGTGGTGAAATCTTTTCAACCGCAGTCATCGTATCCGATGTGGAACTGGCTCAAATCGAAAGCCTCCGCGAATGGGGACCCCTGCATATGCCGGCCAACATTATGGGAATCAAAGCTTGCCGCGATTTAATGCCTCACACCAAACAGGTTGCTGTTTTTGATACCGCTTTCCACCAAACAATGCCCCGTCGTTCCTTCTTATATGCTTTACCTTATGAATATTATGAAAAATATCGCATCCGCCGCTATGGTTTTCACGGAACTTCCCATCGTTATGTCTCCCAACAGGCGGCCCGGATTTTGGGCAAACCTTTGGATAAATTGAAAATGATTACCTTGCACCTTGGTAATGGCAGTAGCGCGGCTGCGATTAAGGATGGTAAATGTTATGATACGTCGATGGGGTTCACTCCTTTGGAAGGTTTTGTCATGGGGACCCGCAGTGGCGATCTTGATCCGGCGGTTATACCGTTTTTACAGAATATTTTAAACTTGACCCCCGCCGAAACCGACAATCTTTTAAATAAAAAGAGCGGCTTTTTGGGAATGGCCGGTTTCAGCGATTTGCGGGACATCCAAAAAGCCCGGGAAGAAGGTAACGAACGGGCGCAAGAAGTTTATGAAATGTTTATTCAGCGGATTGTGAAGTATATCGGCGCTTATTATGCGATTTTAGGCGGCTTGGACACTGTGGTATTTACCGCGGGAATCGGCGAGAATGACATTATCACCAGAGAAGAAGTTTGTAAACAACTGACTCATTTGGGGATTGAGATCGATACCAAGAAAAACGACGGGGTGCGCGGCAAAGAATGTATTATCAGCAAACCCCGTTCCAAGGTAACGGTGATGGTGGTTCCGACTAATGAGGAGTTATTGATTGCCCGCGACTGCTATAAACTAGTAAAGTGATTCTTGAATGGGGAATTGATATATTATTGAGAAATCAAAATTTCATAAAACCGGTAAGTGAGCAATGGTTCGAGATTAGCAAAACAGAGTACCCGTTTTGAGGCGTACTCTGTTTTTATTATCTTTGTCTTTCCTTATTAATATTCAGGTAGGTATAACGCGGCCACCCGCCTGCGCTGAAAAAGGTGGTGTGGAGACTTGCCGGATTGGCTGATGCGCCGTGAAAAGCCGCACATTGCTGCGTCACTCGGTCGCTGCGGTGCTCGATATACAGCGAGTATTATCTGCGCTCCTCCCTCGGTCGTTCCTTGCACTGCACGACTTTTGACGACGCGAATGCCAGGACTTTTAGCTCATCCAATCCGGCAAAATCCATCGGCGCGTCTGGGTGATAGCGCCGACTCTCGGGTACCGGGTAACCGGCTAAAGATGATTTTAAAATAATAAATGCGAGCCAAGTACCGTTTTTCGCTCGCCTTTCTTTTTGGCAAAAAATTTTTTCGTCCTCTTCAAAACTATTATCCAGTCTAGGCTTCAGAACATCGCAAATATCTCGCTTGACAGACCTGTTGACAATTTAAAAATTCGTGTTATAATAAAAAAACAGTTAGCGCTTGAAGACTGAGGTAATGACGATGGCGGAACGGAAGAACATTGCGGTGAACCGTCGGGCCCGACATGAATATTTTATTGAAGCGACTTTCGAGACGGGGATTGTCTTAACCGGGACCGAGGTCAAAGCGTTGCGGCTCGGCAAAGGCAATTTGCAAGACAGTTATGCTCAGATTCAAAATAACGAGATCTATTTATATAACTGTCACATCAGTCCTTACGATTTTGGCAACCGCTTTAACCACGAGCCGTTACGGACCAGAAAATTGTTGCTGCATCGGGGGGAAATTGTCCGGTTGTTCAGCAAAGTCCGGGAGAAGGGTTTGACCTTGGTGCCATTGCAAATGTACTTTAACGAGCGGGGCCGGGTCAAAGTGGAAATTGCTTTGGCGCGTGGTAAAAAGCTTTATGACAAACGGGAGGATCTCGCCAAACGCGATGCCGGCCGGGAGATGGAGCGGGCGATTCGCTCCAAGCAAAAGTATTAAGTCGGTGGAGGGCGGAGCGTTTAGCGGTTGATTGTTAAGCTTTATAAAAACGTTTGAATTTCGGATGAAATTACTAAAGTTTGGAAAAACTAAAAGCCAATAATTTTTGGGGGCGACCGGTTTCGACGGGGAGCCTGAAGGCAAGAGTAGCGGGTCGAGGTGCTGTGGCCTCGTTAAACTGCAGCAAGCACATTAAGTGCCAATAACGATTACGCTTTAGCTGCTTAATTAAAGTAGCCGTCCAAACCGAACTTAACCCGGGAGGTCGGGGCGGGCGTCAAATAAACCGGGATGCTCATCAACCAATTCTCGGAGGTTGGTGCTAAGCCAATCGAGATCGCCAAAGGTCAGTCCGTCCGTAGACGGGCCGGCGGCCAAATCTAAATTGCGGTCTGCACCCGGAGAAGCTTTTGTGGTCGACTTTTCGGACGGGGGTTCGACTCCCCCCGCCTCCACCATTAAACGTCACATGTTAACTCCTTCTTTAATCTTTCGAACTCCTTAGACTGTTGCTTTATTTTTTCTTGTTGAACTTCATTTAACCGTTTAACCAAAGCCTCAATCCCTTCATCGGAAAAAACTTTTTTCTAATTCATTAATTACCATTTGTTCA
>JASFQO010000403.1:0-3512 GCA_050115405.1 Bacillota bacterium | reverse complement strand
AACTCTTTTGGATAAACCCACTTTGTTTTTTTTGGTCGTGTTGTTAAAGTTGGTTATCGTATTTTGGTCGTGCCTCTATATTTTGTGTTATTTCAATCCGGAGCGAATCACCAAAGCCCATGCCAAAGTCGGGAATGTTGAAATAGTTCAAGAATTTGCCGAACCGGAAAAGATCATTACATTAACCCAAGGAGCAAAACAATTTTTCAAGCAAACCCAACTGATTTCCAATTTAAACCGGACGGTTTTAGACTATATCGCCCAACCTTTTGAGGGCGAAATTTTGAAAGCGGGGAATAAGCCTAATGCAATCCGGGAGGAAGTCTATAAAACCCTTTGCAAGGTTTATAAACGCTACCGAAAAATCCAAATTTTTGTGATGGAACTTACCGAGGATAACCTGCGAACCCTGGAACCGTCACTTTACACTCGTGTTAAAAGTCGCTGGGATGAAACCAAGGCGGAAGGAGAAGACATAGGATATGTCGAAGAAGATACATCTATTGGAATTGCGATCCACCGGGGAACTGAGGGGTTATCCACGTTGATTATTATTGACGCAACCCGACAAGATAATTATGAACTGTCAAACGCGGAGCTAGCCGCGGCAAGTACGCTTTTTGTGGCGATATCCTCGATAATGGCCGCTTTAGAAATTAACGCGGTGAACCGAAATATTGGGTAAGGAGTTGAACCTCATGGCAATGACATTAGCTTCAAAACAATGCAAAGAAAGCACCCGGAAGAGAAACGGTGTTAAATTTTCTTCAACCGTTCCACAATATATTTATGACATGCAAAAAACCGCCAAGGAAGTAGCGGCTGCCGTGGAGCGTACAACGCCGAATAAAAAATAGAGGCATAGTTTTTCGTTTATTTCGTATACTATTCCAAAAGGGGATAGTAATGTGTTTACGAAGGAAAAACAGCCCAAAGGAAGGCCGGTTATCAAAAGCAAGGATAAACCGCCTAAAGTGATGAAAGATTTATTGAGCTTCTTAGATAGTGTCAAACGAGGGTTGAAGAAGTAAACCGCTTATTGCGGTTATTTTTTTGTCTGTTCCTGGTTATTTATATTTTAGACGACGCGGCCGTCCCGCCTGCTTTGTTGGTAACTAATATGGGAAGTGTTTACCTACGTAACGGAGACGCGGGTAATTTTTTTGATTTTTTACTCATAATGATTGAACCTTGAGGGGATATTTAGTAAAATTGGATTATAAATATAAATATTTAAGGAGCATAGGTATTATATCCTATTAATGGATCTGACGCAATGGTCGGAAAAAGTCGGCAAAGGGAATCTTACCGGCTGACTTTCACGGACGAAATAAAATGTTTCTTGGAAACATTGGGAAATAGCAAAGTATTGTAAAGAAAAATTAAATTAAAAGGGGATACGGATATGTATGCCATAGTTGGCATGGGGGATGAATCCCAAAATGTCGAGACACCGTGCATGCTTTTTGAGACCCGACATGACGCGGAAAGACATTTGGAGCAAATACCGTGGTTTTACCGTTGTGAAAATGACAGCGTGAATGGAAGATCCCACTCTGTATGTAATGCAGGGATGAAAATAAACGGTTCACGGATTGACAGAAAAAAAGAGGGTAAAATATGAAATCCATTTTGGAAGCATTATTTAACAATCAAATTAAGTCTGTTGATGAGGTTATCTTAAAAAAACCACCGAATATTTTCCAATAATGGGTAAGATCGGCGACCTTACGGATACGTTAAAAAAAAGACTATCGGAAGATGATTGCAAACTATGGAATAAACTGTCGGACTTGAATGTCGAATTAAATAAGATAGAAGTCAACGCTACCTTTATTTATGGCTGTAGGCTTGGAGCAGCAATTATGCAGGAAATGTTAGCCGATCGGAAAGAGCTGATCTGTAAAGCCGATAAATGAGCCGGGGTATCTGATTGACCGGATCAGGCGGGGAGATGATTGGTGATGAGTTATACCGGAAAAAATTACCCTTGAAGAAGCCATTACCTACTTGTAATGGAGAAGAAGAAAAAAGGCCGATTTAGCAAAGAATGAGTAAAGGGTAATGGCGTATGATAAGCCGGGAAGGCGGTACTATAAGGACGAAAGCCTAAGCTGCGCGCAGTTAAAGATCCGTCGAGTTATTCGACGGGTCTTTTTGGCTACGGCGCAGTTGATTTGGATATGAGTCTTCATTTAGCATTAAACCACTGTAAACACTTGCGCCAGATCTTTCATTTCTTTGGTACGCGGGGTATAAGCCGGGTAACCGACGGGGACCAGGCTGATAAACCGCTCCTCCGGCGGGATTCTCAAAATCCGGTTGATTTCCGTCCCGGCGATGGCCGGTTCGTTCATCCAGCAAGCGCCATACCCTTTTTCATGAATGGCTAACAGCATATTTTGAATGGCGGCCCCGACCGACAATAAATCGTAATTGGCATAGAGCTTGATAATGCCCGCTTCATCATATCCCTGTTCTTTTAAGGCGGCGATCAAGACCGGATCAAAAAACTTAGCCTTGGTCATAAACACCACGATCACCAGGGGCGCTTTGGCGAAAAATCCGATTGTTTTCCGTTTGGCGGCTAAATATTCCGCGGTGAGTTCAGGATGCTTGATGTCGAGGACGGCTTCGGTTTTTTGAATGACGGCGGTCTCTATTTGGGTAATGATTTTCCGGTCTTTGACGGCGATAAATCGCCAGCATTGACTGTTGCAGCCGCTAGGAGCGCTGACCGCCGCCTGAATGAAATACTCTAGGTCTTGATTCGGGATTTCCTGATCCTTAAATTTGCGGATGCTGCGGCGGGATTGGGCCAGGTCGAGAAAGGTATCCATCATGATGACCTCATTTAGTCAATTTTTAAGGTTATTTTACCCTATAAATAAGAAAATGGCAAATTGTTGGGCGTCGGAATCGCTATCGCGCGGTGTGGGCTATTTCAGGCCAGTCCGTGGCACTTTTTGAGCGGGCAAAAAGTACCCAAAAACCCGCCGGAAGACCTAAGGTTTCCGGACCTTCCTCTCATTCATCCGAGCATGCGGTCGCCGCCATCCCTGGCCTTTCGCGGCGCAACCGGTTTTGTCCGGATGCCGACCGCTGTTTTTCATCCTGGAAAAGAAGCGGCGCCGTCGTCTTCCTTGACTCCGGGTGCTGGTTGGAGTCTTGATAGATACTTGTAAAGTTATTTTTTTGATAACTCGGTAAATTTGATTGTAGCTTTTAGACTGTTGCCTACAAGTGGCACTAGCCAGCATGGAAGCTAGCTGTGTGGCTTTGCTTCTGGATGAAGCAAAGCCGTCCCCCGGGAGACACCAGTAAGGTTGTGCTGTTATGGTTGTACGTGAAAATCCCAACGTAGGAGACGAACTCTTGTCGCACGTTCATCGGGTTGCTTCTTTGCTAAAACGTGGGTTGCTTGAGACTTATCAAGGAGCAGTAAAATCCTCTCATCTGGACTATTACTTAGATGAATTTACGTTTCGGTTTAACCGACGCACTTCAAGATT
>JASFQO010000402.1:0-3519 GCA_050115405.1 Bacillota bacterium | reverse complement strand
GTTCACTACTAAGAAAGCTACCGGAGTAATGTTGGTTCCGGCGCCGCTCCCGCCCCCAAACGGAAGTTGTTGGCCGGTATCCTGATCCATATTACGGTCCCGTTCTTTCTCGCGACTTTTCATCTTATTAGCCTCAAACTGACTACCACCGGCGGCAAAACCGAACGATACTCTGGAAATCGGTACAATAACACTACCATCAGGAGTTTCCACCGGATCCCCCAAAATGGTGTTCACATCGACCATCTCTTTAATATTTTGCATCGACGTCTTCATTAAACCCTCGATTGGGTGTTCATTCATTTCCGACACCTCCTTTCCGCCAAGCATGACGGAGCTTGACCATTAATGACGCAATCATAATATAGCCGAGTTTAACCCGAAATATACAGTTGAATACCGTCCCCCATCCGGCGCTTTGAAAGTTACCGCTGACATTAACTTCCGGCGTTTCGGTAAACTCATACCGATTGCGTAGGTAATCGATAAAAACCGTTTTTAATCCCCAGACCAATCCGATGCTAACGGCAGTCAGTGCCGAATCTCCGGTCCCAATCCGACTCAACCAGGTTAGTTTATAAAACTCTCCCCGCTTTTCCAAATTTTCAGCGACGAGCAGCCACCGATGATAGCCGGCCGGTAAAAAATAACTTAACAAGGTTATTCCGATGCCAAAATGACGATAGCGGTCGAGAACTTTCCAAAAACTACTGCCTTGCCCTTGTAAAGGCGAGATTTTCCGATGGATTGTCCGTTTTTGCATCCAAAACCAACGGCCTTCTTCCGCCGTTTCGGTTTCGATACCAATCGCTCGCGGGATTTGCAGTTGAATTTCTCTTTTGCGCCTTAATAGACCGTTTAAAAAAGATAATTCCAGAGTTGCCCGCCCGCGCCAATTTTCGTTGGTATAATCAATTACAAATTGGACCGGTATGAAAAAAAACAAACAAAAAATCCCTAAAAACAATAACAGTTGCATCACTGATTTTTTGCTACGGTGCTAAAACGAATGAAAATAAATTTACTCATGCCTCGCGCCTCTTTTTTCGCCCTATCGATTTTACCTATTTTCCCCTTAAATTTCCGGTCCTATGCGCATTAACCCTAAAGATGGTAAAATGCCGTTCACCCGCTTGCCGCAACCCGGCCACAAATTCACTGCCATAGATCACGGTAAAAATAACGATCAAAATTAATGCCCAATCATAAAACTTTAAGGTACGAGTATAAAATATTTTTTGCAACCAACCCAGATTAACCGCTAATAATTGCATCAAGCCGGAAATGGCCACCGCTCCGATTAAATAGGGGTTAAGCGCTAAACGTTCCCCCTTAGCCAATCCCTTTTCCGAACGGCAGCGAAATACAAAACATAACTGGGCCAGGACCAAAGTAGTAAAGGCCGCGGTCCGCGCCTGCTCCAGACCATGCTCCACCAATTCAATTAAATAGACGGTTAAGGTCGCCGCGCCGATTAAAAAACCCTGGACAATTATTTTTAATCCCAATCCCCGGGCAAAGATCCCTTCCCGACTGTCCCGGGGCGGACGGCGCATCAGTCCCGGTTCGGCCGGTTCCAGTCCCAGGGCGATTGCAGGCAAACCGTCCGTCACCAAATTAACCCATAAAATTTGAATCGGCAATAACGGTACAGGCAACCCCAACAACAAGCCGCCGAACATCGTTAAAATCTCCCCGGTATTACAACTTAACAAGTAACGAATGAATTTGCGGATATTATCATAGATTACCCGGCCTTCTTCCACCGCCGCCACGATCGTCGCATAATGGTCATCCGCCAATACCAAAGCCGCCGCCTCTTTGGTGACATCAGTCCCCCCCAAACCCATTGCTACCCCGATATCCGCCTCTTTGACCGCCGGGGCGTCATTAACCCCGTCACCGGTCATCGCCACGATTTCCCCCTTGCATTTTAACGCTTTGACTACCCGCAATTTATGTTGCGGCGCCACCCGGGCGAACACGTCGACCTCTTTAATCATTCGTGCTAATTTTTGATCCGATAATTGGTCCAATTCCGCGCCGGTGAGAATTTTACCATTGGGGCGCAACAAACCGATTTCTTTGGCGATCGCGGCCGCTGTCCGCGGATAATCCCCGGTGATCATTTTGGTCCGGATACCCGCCCGCCGGGCCCTGGAAATTGCCCCCGGTACCTCCGGACGCGGCGGATCACTCATCCCGGCCAAACCGACAAAGATTAAGTCTTGTTCGGGATCACCATTCACCCGATTAACAGCGACGCAATTGTCGTCCCGATAGGCGAAGGCCAGAACTCTTAAAGCAGCGGCGCCCCACTCTTCCATCTCTTGTCTCAAACGCTCCCGATAAGCCGCATCCAAAAAGGCCACTCCATTCGGGGTCAATATCCGCAAACAACGTTCCACAATCAGGTCCGGCGCCCCTTTGGCCAACAGACGGACGCCTTTTCCCTGATTGTCTTTTACCCAAACACTCATCCGTTTGCGCTCCGCTGAAAACGGAATTTCCTGTAGACGCTCCTGGAGTCGGGCTAATTGCCCCCGTTTTACGCCATAACCTTCGGCTGCCGCAAGCAAAGCCAGTTCGGTCGGGTCACCCAACCAATCGGTACTCGCTTGATTTTCCAAAGTGGCATTGTTACAAAGCACGGCAATTTCCAAAAGTCTTTGTAAATCACCCGGCAACGGCAATCCCGACCGATATTCCGCCGGGCGGTATTCCGCCGCAACCGTTTTCAGGCGAGTCACTGTCAGTTTGTTCTGTGTCAAAGTGCCGGTTTTATCGGAACAAATTACCGTGGCGCATCCCAAGGTTTCCACCGCCGGCAGTTTTCGGATAATCGCCTGCCGCCGGATCATTTTTTGGACGCCGATGGCCAGGGCAATCGTCACAATGGCGGGTAACCCTTCCGGAATCGCCGCTACCGCCAGACTTACCGCTGCTAAAAACATCCGGCGGGGCGGCTCTCCCCGCAAGATTCCCAAAGTACCGACAGCCGCACAAATTGCCAGACAAATGACTACCAACCAGCGCCCTAATTGTTCCAAACGCAATTGTAACGGAGTAGCGTCATCTTCTGCCGCCTCTATCAAACCGGCAATCTTACCAATTTCGGTGCGCATTCCGGTGGCGGTGACAATCGTCCGCCCACGCCCATTAACGACTGCAGTGCTGCTAAAAACCATATTTCGTTGATCTCCCGGAGCCGGATTATTGGCCAGCGCCACCTCGGGATCTTTGGCAACCGCCAATGACTCCCCGGTTAAAGACGCTTCGTTGACTTCCAGGTTTACGGCGCTAATCAGCCGGCCGTCGGCGGCAATCCGGTCCCCGCTTTCCAAAACCAGCAGATCGCCCGGGACTAAATCAGTGGCGGCAATCACCCGGAGGCGACGGTCGCGGATCACCCGGGCCTGCGGCGCGGTCAACTCCTTCAGGGCGGCTAAAGATTGTTCCGCCCGATATTCCTGGACAAATCCCAAAATCGCATTTAAGATCACGATTGCCACAATTGTC
>JASFQO010000401.1:0-3538 GCA_050115405.1 Bacillota bacterium | reverse complement strand
AAACTGTTAATTATCCGCTGCGGCTCGCCCGCGGCCATTCCGGTGGTCGCCCACGGTTTGGCGGGAATCTGTAAATCCGAATATTCCTTCAGCACTACCGGTTCCATCATTTGACCCAACAGGCCGTCCATGATCACCATCGCCGGATTGCGGTATTTATCGGCGGTCACAAACGCTTCGTACATCAAATCCATTATTTCCTGCACCGAAGCCGGGGCGAAGACAATCAGCCGGTAATCGCCGTGCCCGCCGCCTTTGGTCGCCTGAAAATAATCGGCTTGCGAAGGGGTCAGGCCGCCCAGTCCGGGTCCCGCCCGGGCGACGTTCACAATCACACAGGGCAATTCCGCCCCCGCGATATAAGAAATTCCTTCCTGCTTGAGACTCACTCCCGGGCTGGAGGAAGAGGTCATCGCCCGGGCGCCGGCCCCGGCCGCGCCGTAAACCATATTAATCGCGCTGACTTCACTCTCCGCCTGGATAAAAGTACCGCCCACCTCCGGCATCCGGCGGGACATATATTCGGGAACCTCATTTTGCGGCGTAATCGGATAACCGAAAAAACAGCGGCAACCGGCGCGAATCGCTCCTTCGGCGATGGCCTCGTTCCCCTTCATCATTACACGTTCTGCCATCAAAAGGCCTCCTTATTTATAAACTTCAATCACGACATCCGGACACATCCGGGCGCAACAAGCGCATCCAATGCATTTATCCTGCTCCACCACTTCAGCCGGGCGATAACCCTTGGAATTAAAACGGTCGGCCATCCGGATAATCTGCTTTGGACAAACGCTGACACAGAGTTCACACCCTTTGCAGCGTTCCTCATTAAAGGTCACCTTCGCCATCAAATCCCCTCCTTACCACAACGGTTTGCCATGAGGCCACCCGCCCCATAAGAATCCCGCCGTTTTTTGCTAAAAAATAAAGATGCAGTAATAATGCATCAAATAGGTTTGTTTTAAAAGCCGCTTACACTATTGTTGCAAAATTGTCATTCAAGCCATTCTATAATTATTTTATTATAATCCTCTTAGCCATGCTTTTCAACACACAAATTTTCAAAAATATGAGGCGCCGCTTCCCATAATTTGTTTAGCGGCGGTTTTTTTTGTCGCCTATTTTTAGCAAAATCGCCGTGACACAGTGCTTTAATTTATTCTTAAACCATGCCGCGCGCCTTATACATCTCTCACGCCAACCATGCCGGACGCATTCGCAGTTCGACCGGGAAAAACTCGGTCTCCCCGCCCGGACTGCCGTTTGTTTGGTAAAAACCGCTTTCCACCATATGATAAATCAACGGCAACTGCAGACGGTCCGCCAACTCAGCGATCAAGGGCAAACCCTCCCGCCAGATTTCCGGATTGGTTTCCGGCCCCAGATTGATATTGGATACCAAACCGGTGACCCGTAAACGACTGGCGGTTTCCAGCGCGGCGATTAACGCGGCGGTCGCGGCGAAATTACGGGTATCGGGACGATAGGGATTGACCACCGCCCAAAAATCATAAGCCTCCCGGTTAAAATAGGGGTTAAACCGGCCCAAGGCCCGGGCTCCGACCGGGTCGCCGCCGACATCCACCACTACCTGGTAAGTTTGGTCTTGCAATAAAGCATATATTTGGGGCGACAAGGCCGGTAAATCGGCGTACTCAAACCCGGGCTGAGTGGAAATAACCGTCACCCCCAATTTTTCCAATTCGGCGGCCCGGTCACGGGAGCGAAAATAAGGATTGACAATATCCAAGTCAATCAGGCCGGTTTTGCCGTCGGTCAAAGCTCTTTTTTTGAGGGCGCAGGCCAACGCGAATTCAGTTTTGCCGCTGCCAAATGCGCCGCCGATAATCGTAATCCGTTTCATTTATTTGTTCTCCATTTTTTTAGTCAATCATCCAACCGATATAATACGGAACGTAAAAAACCGGTCAAATAAAAGGAGCCGGTAGCCACGGCAATAGGGTTTTCCGTCTGCAGCAGCAGCTCTAAAGCCGTTGCCGGATCAGGTTCACTCCGGGCCGGCACGCCATATTTTTGAAAGACCACCGCCAAATCCGCCGCAGAGGTCGTTTTTCCGTAGGGCACAGTGGTGGCAATCGCCCGCCGAGCCACTTCCGCCAAAATCGCCACCATCTCCTCCGAAGGCCGATTCGCCAGTTTCCCAAATAAAAAGTCGATTTTTTGGCCGGGAAAAAGCGTCTTCAAGGTATCCACCAATGCCCTGATCCCATCCGGATTGTGGGAACCGTCAAAGAATAAGCGGGGTCGCGCCACTCCGGCCATCCGTTCCAACCGTCCCGGCCAAACGGCTTGGGCTAATCCGGTCAACAGTTGTTCCCGGCTCACCGGTAGTCCCCGCTCGGCCAAAAAGGCCATCCCGGCCAGCACATTACGGCAGTTATCCACTTGATGCCGGCCAATCAATCCCATATTCACAGGCAGCTCGCCAAAGACCGGGCTGACTGCAGTAAAGGATGTGCCGGACTCACCGACCGCAATCTTATCAATCGGCAAATCCCCGGCCTGGACCCAGGCCGCGCCGCGGTCGGCGGCAATTTGGGCTAAATAAGCGGCAATCTCCGGCTCCTGGACGCCGATGACCACCGGGACCCCCGGTTTGATAATCCCCGCTTTTTCAAAGGCGATTTTCTTCAAAGTCTCCCCCAAATATTCCTGGTGGTCCAAAGCGATATGGGTAATCACACAAAGCGTCGGTTCGACCACATTGGTGGAGTCAAACCGACCGCCCATCCCGACTTCGACCACGGCCACCTCCACCTGGCGCCGGGCAAAATAACTAAAAGCCAACGCCGTCCCCACCTCAAATTCGGTCGGCGCGCCATACCCGTCGACCGTTACCGCGGCAATTACCGGTTTTAATTCAGCGACCCTCGCCGCCAACTGGTCTTTGGTAATCAGCGCGTCGTCAACCACAAACCGTTCCCGGTAAGAGACCAGATGCGGCGAGGTAAACCGCCCGGTCTTATAACCGGCGGCGCGGAACACCGCGTCAAACAGCGCCACGGTTGAACCTTTACCGTTGGTGCCCGCCACATGGACGATGGGAAACTGCTTTTCGGGATGGCCTAAGCGCGCTAAAATCGCCTGCATCCGTCCGAGACCCAGTTTGATGCCGAACTTGGTACAATCCTTAATATATTTCATTGCCTCTTCATAGCTTATTTTTTCCGTTGCATCCGTCGTCTTGGTCGTCATTGTTCCTCCCTTGCCTAGCCGGAATCAAATAACCCTACTTAGGGGCTACTGTGGTATAATAAGATTACTTTTGATTTTATCATATATTTAAGAAATTGCCAGTTAAGTTTTGGGGTTAATTTCACTTTTTCACGGAGGCTTTCATAATGCACATTGTCCTTTATCAACCGGAAATCCCGCAAAACACCGGAAACATCGCCCGGCTGTGCGCCGCCAGCCAAGTAGAGCTGCACTTAATCGAACCTTTCGGCTTCATCTGGGATGACCAACGGCTGAAACGGGCCGGACTCGACTATTGGGAGTTGGTCAACATCAGGCG
>JASFQO010000400.1:0-3547 GCA_050115405.1 Bacillota bacterium | reverse complement strand
ACCGGGACCAACGCCAACACCATAAAATACTCCTGCCATCATTGATCTCCTCAAATAGTAAAAATTCCCCGCCGGTAAATAAAGACCAATCCCGACCGCACAAAGCTGGAACTGATCTTGTCCCTGTTTTCCGTTATTTGCTATCCGGAATCGGAGGCCGGTCTTTCCCCCGTTCTTGATATTTATTTTCCATTGCATCTTTGACATGTTGCACATAAATGTCTTGAATACCCGCATTTTCACCCAATCCGTGGATATAAGTCTTCACCTGGAATCCGGCTTTTAGAAGCCGGGATTTAAATGAATCTGCTTCATTGCCGGCCATATCATTGTGGACATGGTCTCCGGCGGTCAGCATAAACGGCATTAAGGTGACTGTCCTGATTTTATTTTTTTTCAGTTTCGCCATTAAATTCTCTACCGCCGGATATCCTTCCACCGTGAAGACAAATACATTTTTAAGACCCGCGTCTTCCAATTTCAACTGCAGCGCGGCATAGGCGGTATTCGCCGGGTTTACGCCGCCGTGGCCCATCAAGGCGACGGCATCTTGAGGCCCCGGTTGCGGCAATTGCTTTTGGAGCGCTCTGATGACGATTCCATAGTCATCCGATTTTTCGCCTTCTTGCCCCGTATAATAGAGAAGGGGCCGGCCCAACGCTATTTTGGCAAAGGCCTGATCGTAGTTGGCTACAGCCTTTCTAAGCTTTTCATACTCCTCACCGGCCTCAATATGAAGCGGTTGGATAATCACATCCGTATAGCCATCCGCCTTTAACCGCTCCAGCGCCTGGGTTTCCGTATCAACTTTCAATCCCTCCCGATCGGCCAACCTTTTAATAACGATCCGCGAAGTAAAAGCGCGGCGGAGTTCATAATCCGGAAAAGCCGCCCGGATTTTATTTTCCACAGCTTCAATGGTTACTTTACGGGTATCCGTATAGGTGGTTCCGAAGCTTACAACCAGGATAGCTTTTTTCATTGGATTCACTCCTCGAATTAGGCCCATTCTCAAAGACGAAAATAAATTACACATTATGGTAATTTTACAACTCGAAAGCCTCGATTTGACTGGATACTAGATTAAACGCATATGTTAAAAACACGTATTTGAGAAAGAGCCTCGAATTATTTTGAAATCAAAAACCTGAGCCCCCTTGAATTCAATGTCATCAAGCTCATCTTGCATTAAATACCAAAAGAAATACCAAGCTTGCTTGGCGTACACTATCACATATTATTTTAAATCATCTTTAGCCGGTTACCCGGTACCCGAGATTCGGCGCCATCACCCAGACGCGCCGATGGACTTTGACGGATTGGCTGAGCTTTCAGTTTCGCATTCGCGTCGTCAAAAGTCGTGCAGTGCAAGGAACGACCGAGGGAGAAGCGCAGATAATACCCGCTGTATATCGAGCACCGCAGCGACCGAGTGACGCCGCAATGTGCGGCTTTTCACGGCGCATCAGCCAATCCGGCAAATCCCCCATTTAAAAAATCTTTTTCTTTATTCCATTTTGTAAGCACAGCTTGATGACATTGCCCTTGGATTCCCTAAAACCGCTATTCCTTGATAGCGGTGAGTTCCCGGAAGCTGGCGTCAATGGCCGCGGCAGTCCGCTCCAAATCCGCTTGGGTATGGGCCGTGGATAAAAACAAAGCTTCAAATTGAGAAGGCGGCAAATATATTCCCTGATTCAACATGGATTTAAAGTAACGGGCGAACCTTTGGGTATCCGCATGAAGCGCAGTCCGGTAATCCACCACCGACTCCCCGGTGAAAAAAGCGCTCAGCAAAGAGCCGGCCCGATTCACCGTGAGCGGAATACCATATTGGGCGGCGGCCTTCAAAAACGCCTCCTCCAAAAATCGTGCTTTTCCGGCCAATGCTTCATAAATACCGGGATTGGCTTGCAACTGCCGCAAAGTAGCAATCCCGGCGGCCATCGCCACCGGATTGCCGGATAAAGTTCCGGCCTGGTACACCGGTCCCAAAGGGGCCACCATTTGCATGATTTCCTTTTTGCCTCCGTAGGCGCCCACCGGCATGCCACCGCCGATAATCTTGCCCAGTGTCGTCAAATCCGGAGTAATGCCGTAATATCCTTGAGCGCCATGGTAAGAAATTCTAAAACCGGTGATGACCTCATCAAAAATTAAAACAGCCCCATATTGCTCCGTCAAACGCCGCAAAAGCCTTAAAAATTCCGGCTGGGGGGCAACGACACCCATGTTTCCCGCCACCGGCTCCACAAGCGCCGCCGCAAGTTCGGAACCGCTTTGGCGGAATAATTTCTCCACATAATCACCGTCATTATAAGGAGCCGTCAACGTACCGGCCACAAATTCTCCGGGCACCCCGGCGCTATCCGGCCGGCCCGCGGTCAATAGGCCGGAACCGGCTTTTACCAATAAGGCGTCGCTATGTCCATGATAACAACCTGCAAACTTGACGATCTTTGTCCGTCCCGTGAAAGCGCGAGCCAGCCTCAAGGCGCTCATGACCGCTTCGGTCCCCGAGTTCACCATCCTGACCATTTCCACGGCGGGCAACGCTTGACAAATCATCTCCGCCAAAATGATCTCCCGTTCCGTAGGCGCGCCGAAACTGGTCCCGTCCCGGACTGTTTCCAAAATGGCCGATAATACGTTGGGATGGGCATGCCCCAGAATTAGCGGACCCCAAGAACAAACATAGTCCAGATATTCATGGCCGTCCGCGTCGGTAATCCGGCAGCCTTGGGCGCTTCGAATAAACGGCGGGTTCAGGTCCACATTTAAATAAGCCCTGACCGGACTGTTAACCCCGCCGGGAATATAGCGCCCGGCTTTGGCAAACAAGCAATCGGAAATAGGATTATTCATGCCGCAACCACCCCGCAATTTCCTTGGCAAAATAAGTAATGATAATTTGAGCTCCGGCCCGCTTGATAGCGGTTACCGCTTCCAGCACCGCCGCTTGTTCATCAATCCATCCATTGGCGGCGGCGGCTTTCAACATCGCATACTCGCCGCTCACGTTGTATGCGGCCACCGGTACCTGAACTCTCCGGCTGATCTCCCGGATCACGTCCAAGTAAGGCAAAGCCGGTTTGACCATCACCATATCCGCGCCTTCTTCCAGATCCAGTTCCACTTCTTTGACGGCTTCCTTCAAATTGGCATAATCCATTTGATAAGTTTTGCGATCCCCAAAAACCGGCTTGGAACCGGCCGCGTCGCGGAACGGGCCATAAAAGGCGGACGCATATTTGGCGCTGTAAGCGAGCAGCGCCGTATCGCAAAAGCCTTGGTCATCAAGGGCTTCCCGGATAGCCCCCACCCTGCCGTCCATCATGTCCGAAGGAGCAATAACATCCGCCCCCGCCGCGGCGTAACTGACCGCGGTCCGGGAGAGCAAGGGCAAGGTGGCGTCATTTAAGACCTTACCGTCTTTGACGAGGCCGCAATGGCCGTGGGAAGTGTATTCACATAAACAGACATCCGCGATAAACAAGAGTTCCGGAAAATGTTCTTTTCCCAAACGCAACGCCTGCTGCACTATTCC
>JASFQO010000399.1:0-3553 GCA_050115405.1 Bacillota bacterium | reverse complement strand
CGTTTTAATAAAATTTACAAACATCGAATTATGAGTCGCTTCAGCTATCGCCAAATGAAAATTTCGGTCATACTCATATTTTAGTTCAATTTTATTAGCTGACATTTTATTGCTGTAATGTTGCTCTCTGGCTTCCTTGTAATATTTAATCCTCGCGATATCTTCTTTGGTCGCATTGGCGCAGGCTAATTTGGCGGCTTCCGATTCCATTATTTTGCGCAGTTCGACCATTTCAATTAACGGGGTGTTATCCAGGAGTGAATATTCATAAATAGTCGCCGCTACCGCATTTGAATCATATGTATTGACGAAAGTGCCCTCTCCATGTTTGGTTACCACCAACCCCTTGGCGGACAATGAACGCAACGCTTCACGCAATGATATTCTGCTTACTCCATATTGCTCCGCCATTTCCTTTTCATTGGGCAACTTGTCCCCCGGCTTCAATTCGCCATTTTTGATTTGATCGATTATCGCTTCGACGATAGTTTGGCAGACGCCCTTTTTAGCAATCATGTAATCAGTCCTCTTATCACTCATTTATAGCTTAATTTTAGCTGATCTTGATCATTAAGTAAATAACCTGCCAGTCAAAAGACATCATATTTTTACAAATCATACCGAGGCTTGAGCCCATTTGAGCACTTTCACCATCTTTATAAAAAATAAACCCGTAAAAACTAGGCATTACGAATTTATTCCATAAATTTCTAATTAAATAATTCCATCTTTCATCCCTAAATACACCGTCGTCTCCTCACAAGTTTTCGACAGCGCCAGGACATTGGGATTGTTATGACTTGCCTCTCAAAAGACTCAGTTGGCGCGAAAAAACGGTTGATTTATGAAGGTGAATCTTGTTTGATACGATAAATACGATAGCGGGTATCTCTCCCCCGAAACCGTAATTATTTTAAAATCAATAACGCCCCCAAAATCAACATCATGAAATATACAAACCGTTGCAACCGCTCCCGGTCCAATCTTTGGAAAAGCTTTAAACCTAAAAGCGTCCCGCCGATGGTGGCCAGACCGCTTAGACCGATATACACGGCTAAATGAGGGGCGAAGTTTCCCAGCAGGCCATGGGAGAAAACCATCCCCACGCCAAGCGTAACGAAGGCAACCTCCAAACTGGCCTTATAGGCAATGTTATCTTCGATTGCCGCCAACAAATAAAAGACCAGCGGCGGTCCGCCCACCCCGAACATTCCCGCCAAAATACCACTGGCCGCGCCGCAGATCAACTTGTTTATTAAGGTAGGTTGAATACGGATCTTGCGCCTAGCCGCGGACATAAACAGGATGGACAAGGTTGCAATAATTATCCCCAGTATTTTTCGGAAAATCCGGTCATTGGCAACACTTAATAGATACACCCCGGGTGGAATAAAGGCCAACGCGGTTAACAAAGGAATCAAAATCGCCCGAAAATCAATCCGCTTCCGAAATCGCCAACATACGGTCCCGCTGATAAAAAAAGAGCTAATCGCCGACAATACTACCGCGGTTTTTACGGGCATCAGATAGGGCAGCAACGCCATTAAAAACATGGCATAGCCAAAGCTGACCGCGCCCTGAATCACACTCCCGGCAAAAACTGTTATAAAAAAAAGAAGATATAACTCCATTGCAATTCCTTAATCGTTTAATCCGTCACTGCTAAATGCTTGATAATTGTTAAGCGTTCAGCTAAAAAAAGTAACCAATATCACCAAAACGCACCCGCCGTTGGACCTTGCGTCAGATCGGCGTTTCCAAAGATGATGCCGCCGATCTGGCAGTCCTTTTTAATAAAACGGCATTCTTTCTATTTTCGCTGAGGTTTAAAAAAGATCCATAACTTCACCGGTTAATCACGAAAACCGCAGCTAATCGGCCATTCCGAAGAGCGCCGCGACAAATTGGGGATGATCGTCAAATACGACCGGCGGCGCTCTCCGAAGCGAAACAGCGGGTCCGCGCCCAACAGGCGGTTGACGAATTGCTTAACGCCGAGGTGCGCAGCGCCTTAAGCGCCGACCTGCAGGTGTTGCCCAATCGCAACCGAGATTTTTCATGGCCGCGGCCGGACGGTTAGTGGTAAACGCGCCAAAGTTGCCCCCCAACGCCACATCTTCTCGAAACACTCCCTGACAGCCCATGGCTAAAGTCGCCGTAATGACAAACTCAATCCATTGGACCGAGTCGTCTTGCGGACAGACCCCGCCCAAACGACGCGGCACATCGAATCGTTTTAAGTTAACAAAAATATCACACATTGCCAATTCTCACTTGTCTTTCATCGCCTTACTCCTTTTGTATATTTTTTGCTCCAAACCTTTGGATAAAAGACAAAAATTTTTATCGGCCTTTCCCGCCGCAACTCTCGCGAACCACTAACTCAAAAGGCAAGTCCAAGCGGACCGGCAAGTCGTGGCCGCCCTCAATCCGGTCGAGCAAAATTTTCACCGCGAATTTCCCCAGGTCTTCTTTGGGCACCCGCACCGTACTTAAAGCCGGACGGAAATAGGCGGCTAAATCAATATCATCAATCCCGATTACCGCCATTTGCCCGGGCACTTTCAGCCCGGCGTCATGAAGCGCCTTCAGGGCGCCGATCGCCACCAAAGACCGTCGAGATGGAAGCCCGGGCCTGGCGGCAATATCTTTCAGGGTGACGCTCATTGGATTCTCCTTTGCAAACCTTGGGGTGAAAATATATTTGGCTATTGGCTATGGATCTTGGCCTTTGGCGACTATTTAATATTGTGCCGTTATGCGGCATGGACTACTTGAGCTTGGCGTAAGCCAGAAGTTACTTCGCAGCCCACTCTCGGAAAAGGCCCACGTTCACTATTATTTATTTATTTCGCGTTTTTTCCAAAAAACCTTCTTTTCGCCAAACGTTTGGACATTTTTATAAACGCTTAAAATAATTTTTGAGATTTAATTTTTCAATCTGTTCCACCAAACTTTTGGTCCGTTTCATATGGCATTTCTTTAAGATCATGTTAATCTGCGATTTAATCGTTGAAATTTCGACGCACCGGATGCGCGCAATTTCATAAATCTTCTTTTTCTCCAGCAACAGCTGAATAATTTCCCGTTCCGACTGGGAAAACATGGATATAATATTGACGGCCTCCATAATATGGGATTCACTCTTGCGAATTCGAGAAAATTCGGACCTGATTTTGGTGGCCACCTCCGGCCGAATGGGCGACCGGCCTTGATAAGCCAGACGGATACTCTCCACAATTTCCGGGGCGGAAGCCGTTTTCAGCACATAGTCAAGGGCGCCCGCTTCATAAGCGCCAAAAATGGTTTCATTATCTTCATGCACGGTTAAAAAGACCACTCGCAGGCTAGGATATAACCGATGGACGATCTCCGCCGTACGAATGCCGTCAAACCGGTCTTTCATTTCAATATCGGTCAATAAGACATCGGCCTCCGTGTGCCGCAAAATTTCAAAGACTTGGTCGCCGTCGCCGGCGGCGCCCACGACTTTCATATCATTACTTTCATTAATAATATTGATAAAATGTTCGCGCAAAATCTCCAAGTCTTC
>JASFQO010000398.1:0-3558 GCA_050115405.1 Bacillota bacterium | reverse complement strand
TCGGTGGCAACAAAATGGGATGGTCTTTATCGCACAATGTTTGTCCGGTAAAAGCTTCCTGCAATTTCGCCACGGCGCCGATATCACCGGCGCCCAACTCCGCCACCGGCACCTGGGTTTTCCCTTTGAGAATAAATAATTGTCCAATCCGCTCGTTAATGCCCAAGTTCGGATTATAAACCTGCGAATCGGATGCGATCACTCCGGACATCACCCTGAAAATAGTTAACTTTCCGACAAAGGGATCCGCCATGGTCTTAAAAATCAAGGCTGCAAATGGTTCATTATCGGCAGGTTGACGCTGCTCCGTCTCTTTGGTTACCGGGTGTTCCCCGCCTACTACGCCACGATCCCCCGGTGAAGGCATAAATCCGGTGATCACCTCCAGCAGATTGCCGATCCCAATCTGCTTGATGGCGGATGTCGCCAACACCGGAATCAATTGGCCGCTAATAGTCCCTTTGCGGGCGCCGGACAATAATTCCGCCTGAGATAATTCTTGGCCGTCCAAATATTTGGTAAGCAAATCATCGTCGGTTTCCGCCACCGCATCCATCAACATGCCTTTATATTCAGCAATCAGCGGCTCCATTTCCGCAGGCACCGGATTTTCCGTCATCTTGCCGGCTTCCCATAGATACGCTTTATTTCTTAAGATATCAATCAGGCCTTTAAAAGCATCCGCCGCGCCAATCGGGACTTGCACCGGGATGACCTTATTGCCGAATTTTTCCCGTAACGCTTTCACAGTCCCGTCAAAATTGGCATTTTCCCGGTCCATTTTATTCACGACAATGACTCGGGCTAATTTTTGTTCTTCACAAAAAAACCAGGCTTTCTCAGTCCCCACTTCCACCTTGGCGGACGGCTGACAGACGATACAGGCCGAACCCGCTGCCCGGAGCGCGCCTTTGACTTCCCCGACGAAATCAAAAAAGCCCGGAGTATCCAGCAGATTAACTTTGCAATCAGCGTATTCGAGCGGAGCAACAGCAGCAGAGATACTTATTTTCCGTTTGATCTCCTCCGGATCACTATCCATCACTGAATTCCCGTCCTCAACTTTCCCAAAACGGTCGGTAGCCTTTGTTGCATACAACATTGCTTCCGCCAACATCGTCTTGCCACATCCGCCGTGACCTAACAGCACCAGATTACGGATTTGTTCTACCTTGAATTTTTTCAATCATGGAACCCTCCCCGCTTGTGTAAAATGTCGCTATATTTTGTAATAAATATATTAATTCAACTTATTCGCCTCTTTAAATTTTATTTCCTGCTACGGGGAGAATTTTTTGATCATAATCTCTGAAGACAGTTATCAGCTTAAACGATCTACTACATAAATTCGGTTTTTCAGGGCATACTAAGACATAGAGCAAACTAATTGGCCGAGACCAAGATTTAAATTTACCCCGAGGTTGTCCCCTCTACCGGTAAATTCAAGTCGGACAAAAGCCAAGGCTTGGAGCGTTATCAGGGCGCTATCCAAGTCTTCGCCGGCGGTTTTTTAGTCCGGGCGCAAGCACGGCTTTGGCAGTAGCCAAAGTAAGGTCAATCAAAGTGGCTCATCCTCTGAGTCCGTCTATTTTTATTAGACGGACTTTTTGTTTTTTAACGAATTTTAAGGTTTATTACTTGCAAGCCTGCATTTTTTCCTTTATAGTAATTATTAGAAAAAAATGTATTGAAAATGGAGGGAATTTACCGATGTTAAATTTCATCTATCATAATCCGGGAAAAATCATTTTCGGCCGGGATGGCGTCGCCCAATTAGGCAACATCATTGCGCCATATGGCCGTACCATCTTACTGGTTACCGGGGGCGGCAGCATCAAAAAGAACGGTTTATACGACCGGGTCGCCAGACAATTAACCAAGGCCGGCCTCAAATTTTTCGAAGTCGACGGTATACAGCCCAATCCCCGCTTAAGTTCAGTCAATCAAGGCATCACTCTTTGCAAAGAGCATCAAATTGAATTTATTTTAGCAGTCGGGGGCGGCAGTGTGATTGACGCGGCCAAAACAATGGCAGCTGGGGCCAAGTATGACGGCGACGTCTGGGACTTCTTTGAACAGCGGGCCGAATGCAAGCAAGCTTTACCATTAGGTACGATCTTAACTTTGGCGGCCACCGGTTCCGAAATGAATGGCGGCGCTGTCATCACCAAATGGGAAACCAATCAAAAACTGGCCATCAGCACCCCGCTTTTGGTCCCTCGTTTTTCAATCCTGGACCCGACGTTAACTTTTTCTGTTCCCCGCCGCCAGACTGTCAACGGAATTGTCGATATCATGGCGCATGTCTTTGAACAATATTTCAGTCCCACGCCGGATACGGCGCTTCAGGATCGGCTGGCGGAAAGCATCTTGCAGACCATGATTGAGACTGCGCCGATGGTCCTCGCCCAACCTGAAAATTACGAAGCCCGCGCCAGTATGCTGTGGTGTGGCACCTTAGCCTTAAACAGTTTGCTTGCCCGGGGCAAAATCACCGACTGGGCTTCGCATGCCATCGAACACGAGGTCAGCGCGATTTATGATATTCCCCACGGTGCCGGTTTGGCAATCATCTTCCCCAACTGGATGAACTATGTGGTTGATTCGGGAATCGCCAAATTCGTCCAGTACGCGACGCGAGTGTGGCAGGTCGACCCCACCGGAAAAACCGACCGGGAAGTGGCCTTGGAAGGCATTCGCCGCACCCGGAAGTTTTTTACGGCCATCGGGGCTCCGACTACCCTTGGTTTTTATCGGATTGATCCCGCGGATATCCCGACGATGGCGCGCAAGGCGGTCGCCTTCGGCCCGATTGGCGGTTTCCGGGAATTGCGGCAAGCGGACGTCGAACAGATTTTGCAGGCGAGTTTATAAGGGACGGTTCTTGAAGTAAATTTTTAATATTTCTGAGCTATTTTGGTAATAGCGTCTGGTTATAACAACATTTAATATAAAACCGTCTATTTTATTTTGCCCTTGTTCGACACGACTAAGTAATTCCCCGGTTGTCAACAACTTTCCGGAGTCGGCGTCTTTGACGCCATCAAAAAGTGGGTGATAAAATCCAATGAACTTGCCGTTACGGGCAACGTTACACTTCTAAAGTAACCACAGGATAAAAAAAGTCAAGGCCGAGCGCAGCGAGCTTGTTTTAGCCTTGACTTTTTTTAGACGCGAATTACAATCTTCACCATAAAGGGACGGCCGGAAGCCCTAAACTTCCGCCTTTGGAGTGCCCCCTTGAGGGGGACGGCGGGCTGAATCCGCTTCTTCGAGCCACTTTGGGCGGGCGGGGGTGGACTGCGGAGCCACTCCAACGCCGACTGCGACCGGCGAGCCGCTACGGATGGCGGCTAGGAGGGAACGGCGCCGGGCAATGAATAAAGCGATCCTAGCGGCGCCTGCATCCTTGAATACTCTTTCCGCAAATAGGCGACATAATGAGGTGTTTCCAAGATTGAGCGAAGTTCAACCCATTCTTACCCCAGAAGTCACTGACTTTCGGGGCTTTTTTGCCTGCTCAATCTCGTAAACACTCCTATGTGTTACGCGATGACC